>DATAWG010000010.1 GCA_036267355.1 Pirellulales bacterium
CGTGGGCGTCATTACAGGCACCGCTAGCGCGAGTGGCCCAACCACCTACGACGGCGACACGGTCGTCAGCGGCGGCGCAAACCTCTCGGCCTCGCAGATCCTGCAAAACTCGCTGGCGATCAACGCCGGCTCGACCGTGACAATCCTTCCTTACGCCGGCGGGCAAGGCAACGCTCAGCCGGCCGCGACCGCCTCGAGCGCAACTTCCGCCGTTGCCACCTCCAGCGCATCGCCTGCCGAGACGAGCGATCCCTTCACGGCAATTCAAGCCGCGATCTCGTCCGGCGCGATCACAAGCGCCGCGGGCCAATCGCTGGAGAACCGCATCACGGCGATCGAGAACCTGGCGGCGGCCGACCCCGCCCTGAATGCGAGCCTGCTGGAAAGCCGCGTCCTTGCAGTGATCCCGTCGAGTTCGGCACTATTCGCGGCCGAAGCATCGCCGGCCGAAATCGGTTCGAGCCTGCTCGCATCCGACACGACGGCGCTTAGCTCGCCGTCGGCTTCCGTATTGGGCGGCAGCGCGATCGCATCCGCCGCGTTTGCTCCGAGTGCGACCTTCGCCGCCAGCCCGGCGGCCGTGCCCGAGCCCTCGACAATCGTGTTGGCCGCGTTGGCGATCGGCGGGCTGCTGGTCGTCGTCCGTCGGCGAAACGTTTGTCGTGTATAATAGCGCGTCTTGGTTCACGGGGTTTGTTTGCCGGCGTTCGTTATCCGGAAGCGTCTTGCGGCCGACGGCTCTCCGACACATTCCTACGTGAACACGTGGCCGCAGGGCTTCCTCGAGCCGTTCGCTCGGGGCTGCGGTGGACAGTTCCGGCCAGACGGCTGCCGAGCCCTCAACCCGCAACCGGTTCGCTATGGCCGACGACGATTTTGATATCGAACGCCTGGCCGCCTACTTGCACCTCGACCGTGCGCAGGTCGCGCGGCTTGCCGACCGTGGCAAGCTGCCGGGACGGAAAGTGCAGGGAGTGTGGCGGTTTGCTCCGGCGGAGATCCATCAATGGCTCGAAAGCCGGATCGGACTTTCCGGCGACGAGGAACTGGTGCAAATGGAATCGATCTTGCGTCCGCCGGCCGATACGGCGAACGATGGCGTCCCTTCGATCGCCGCAATGATGCCGCTCGAGGCGATGGCCGTGCCGCTCGACGCCCGCACACGCGGCTCGGTTATCCAATCGCTTGTGGACATTGCCGCACAAACCGGGCTGCTGTGGGATCCGGAGCGGATGACTGACGCGGTGCGCGCTCGCGAGGAAATGCATCCGACGGCCCTGGAAAACGGCGTGGCGCTGTTGCACCCGCGCCGGCCGATGCCGAGTATCCTGGGCGAGGCGTTCGTGGCATTCGGCCGGACGGCGCGTGGCATTCCCTTCGGCGGCAAAGTGCTGACCGATTTATTCTTCTTGATCGCGTCGCTCGACGATCGCGGACATTTGCGCACGCTGGCCCGATTGAGCCGATTGATCGGCGACTCGGACCTGCTCGCGGAATTGCGCTCGGCGGCCGACGCACGTAGCGCACACGAACTGATCGAAAGCACGGAAGCGAGGCTCACATGACCCACAAGGCGCTTTCGGTCTTGTTGGTCGGCGATGCGATGCGGAGCGAATTCGCGCACGTTTTCGAATGGCTCCGCGAGCACTCTGAATTAGCGGTCGTATCCGACATGGCCGCGGCGGCCGAGCGATTGGCGGCCGCCGATTGGGATCCGGAATTGATCGTGGTGGCGCAGTCGTGGCCGGGGGAATTTTCTCCGAAGCAGATCGACCGATTGCGGCGGATGAGGCCGCTGGCCCGGCTCAGCGAGTTGCTCGGCAGTTGGTGCGAAGGCGAAACGCGAACTGGCCGGCCTGCCGGGGGCACGCTGCGAAATTATTGGCATCAATGGCTGCCGCGTATGGGACCGCAATTCGAACGCGCGGCGCGCGGCCAGCGGCCCGTCTGGAGTTTACCGACCACCGCGACCGACGACGAACGGCTGCTGGCGACGGTCGAAAGGGGCGAACTCCCGCAACGCACGCCGGCGAGCCGGGGATTGATCGCGGTGCTGCTATCGAGCGGTGTTATGGCGAGAGCCGTCTGCGATGCGTGCCCAACGCGAGGTTATGCGTGTATCTGGCTGCCGCACGGCCGCGAGAAGTATTTGGCCGGCGTCCGAGCAGTCATTTGGGACGCTCCGCCGGTGGTGGAAAGTTGGGCAGGCTCGATGGCCCAATTGCGCCAAGCGTGGAAAGACACGCCGATTGTCGCGTTGGCCGGCTTTCCGCGAATCGAAGATGTCGAACGGCTGCGGGCCGCGGGAGCCGCGGCAGTCGTCTCCAAGCCATTCCTGCTGGACGATCTCTTCTGGCAAATCGAGCAGTTGTGAAAAAGATAGAACCACGGATCACACGAAATACACGTGTGAAAAACGACTCGCCGCACGAATCATCCGCTCGACGGCCTTGGCCGCCTGTCGCAAAACTCCTTTATCCGTCTGCATCGGTCTGATCCGTGGTTGCTTACTCGAGACCCGATTCATCGCTCAACTCGAGGCGGAGGATTTCGCGGCGCCAATCGGGTTCGTGGATTGGCCAGCCGCGCACGCTTGTCGCGCCGGAATCGAGCGGCCCGATTGGAATTTTTTGGGTGTGGACGCACTGCCAACAATTGCGTTCCAGTGGACAAAGCGGCGGCACTCGGCCGGGCACATTGCTGCGGCGAAATTCAAGCCGCCCTTGATCGATGATCGAAATCACGACCGGCGCGGAAAAATCGAGCATTCGCCTGGCAATCAGTTCGTGGCTGGCCGTGTGATAACGCTGTTTCAATTCGAGCAAGTCCCAGCCGTCCGCGGCAGCGTCCGCGGCGAACCAATCGGTCGGCAGCAGCAGCCGGCTGGCAAGCAGATTGGCGATTTTTTCCCGGGCGACGAGCGGCGCGGCGCCGGGATCGACGGCCAACGCGTCGAACACTTGCGGAGAAAGATATTCGCCGATCTCATGAGCCACGGCCCATTGCCGCCGCTCCGGCCGGGGGTCGGGCTTCAACAAGATCGACAGTCCGCCGCAATCGGGCTGTCCCGCGAGCCGCACCAACCGTGCCCGATTCGACTGCCGATCGTCCCAGGCGAGCATGAATCCAAGCCGCTTGGCCAATGCCACGGCATCGACCGGAGGCTGTTCGACGCCGGCACGTTTGAACAGGTCGGCCACGGCCGCATCGAGAGCCGCGGCCAGTTCTTCAGCGGCGAATTGCGGGAGCATTTTCGGATCCGCCCGAGTCAGGCAGCCATGCATGGAAATAGTGTACATCTGAATAGTACATGCTTGCTAGGGAAATGCAAGCGTCCAGCCACGGAATACTGCGCAAGCATCGGCACCCAACGACGCGCAGCGCAACAACGTTGACTTTGGCGGCATCCGTCGCGATGCTGATGGTTATGGGGCGGTTTCTTTTCTACCGGCATTCAGGCGACGACGAATGGATTCCTCATGGCCATCGATCGAGCGGTGGTATGCATGGCGCCTCGCGCCGGCCGTCTGCGCGCTGTTGGCCCTTGCGGCGTTGAATGTGCGAGCGTTTGCCTATCCGCCTGCCGATGCCCCTGCGGCCAATTCGCGGCCGGCGGCATCGGAGCCCGCCATCGCGGCGCTCGATTTGGCGAATATGGCCCATTGGAAGCTCGAAGAGTTGCATCTGAAGAATGGCCGGGCGTTGCCGGGGCTGATCAAGGGAGAAGATTCCGGGGGGGTCGATTTTCTGGAAATCCGTCGGCCGGCCGACCGGCCGATGTTTTTCGTGATGTTCTGGCATTTTCCGATCGACAAGATCGACCATCTCTCGCGGCTTCCGGAAGCCGATCGAAAGCTGCTGATGGCTCGGGTCGAGGCCGTGAAAAATCGCTCCCGCCAGGAGGATGAAGGGCAAGCCAAGATCCGCTTGGAACATTCCGGCAGCGATGATGATGGCGTATGGCACTATGGCAGCGAAACGTGGCAGACAATCGATCATCGGCCCTGGCTCATGTTGGACAGCACAGCCGATGAAGAAACCACGCGGCGATCGATCGTGCGGATCGAGCAGATGTTCGCGGCCTACCGCGAAATCCTGCCTCCGCGCACGCGCCCGATTCGGCCGCTGTCGATCAAGCTGTTCGGAACGATGCGCGAGTACAAAGATTTTTTGAAATCGCTCGATTTAAAGGTCGAGAACCCGGCCGTGTTCATCGCCGATGAGAATCAATTGGCCGTCGGAAGCGAACTGTCGGCCTATGCCCAGCAGTTGCGCGAGGTGCGCCGCCGGCACGCGGAATTGCGCCGCGACAACGATCGCCGTGCCGCTGCGATGCCCGCCGCATTGGCGGTGCTGCGGCAGCAATTGTCTGTCGGCGGCGAATCGGCGAGCGAGCAAAAAAACATCATCCAGTCGTACCAAGCACGGTGGAAAAACGAAGTCGAGCAGATCAACCATCACATCAACTCGGCCGAGCGGCGGAATCTCGATCAATTCGACCTATTGACGGCGGGCATTTTCGCGCGCTTGTTTCACGAAGCGTTTCACGCGTATCTGGAAAACTACGTCTATCCGCAGCGCGACCACGATGTGCCGCGCTGGCTGAATGAAGGTCTGGCTCAGATTTTTGAAACCGGACAACTTGAGGCGGGAACATTGCGGCTCGATGCTCCCCACGCCGAGAGGCTGGCCATGTTGCAGGCCGATCTACGCAGCGCGCAACCGCTGTCGCTGGCCGACATTTTGAATGCCGACGGTCGCGAGTTCCTTGTCTACCATCCGGGCGGCGCCTCCGCCTCGAAGACGTATTACTTGTATTCCTGGGGGCTGGCCTGGTATTTGACGTTCCGCCAACCCGTCTTGGAAACGGTCGCCCTCGACCGCTACGTCGATCGCTCGGCGGCGAAGCTGCCGCCGGTCGCCCGGTTCGAAAAACTCGTCGGAATGCCGCTCGACCAGTTCGAGTCTCGCTGGCGTGCGGAGATGCTGCGGCTCAAGTGAGCGGTCCTTATAGCGTAAACAGGAAATCAACGTCTGTCAGCATCCTTCCTCGCTCACGCTTCGGGCTTGTGTCGGGCAATACTAGCCCGACGCGTCAGCGAGGACGAACCGCCGCAAGACCCTGCATTGGTTTATTTGCAAAAAGTCTCGCATCAACGCCCTCTCCACCGCACGTAGAGCAGCGCAAAGGGGGGGAAATCGACGTCTGTCAGCGTCCTTCCTCGCTCACGCTTCGGGCTTGTGTCGGGCAATACTGGCCCGAAGCGTTAGCGAGGACGAACCGCCGCAAGACCCCGCATTGGTTTATTTGCAAAAGTCTCGCATCAACGCCCTCTCCACCGCACGTAGAGCAGCGCAAAGGGGGGAAATCAACGTCTGTCAGCGTCCTTCCTCGCTCACGCTTCGGGCTTGTGTGGGGCAATACTAGCCCGACGCGTCAGCGAGGACGAACCGCCGCAAGACCCTGCATTGGTCTATTTGCAAAAGTACCACACCAACGCCCTCTCCACCGCACGTGGAGCAGCGCAAAGGGGGGAAATCGACGTCTGTCAGCGTCCTTCCTCGCTCACGCTTCGGGCTTGTGTGAGGGAATACTGGCCCGAAGCGTTAGCGCTTCGGGCTTGTGGTATTGATCGGCGAGTGTTGAGACAACGTCTACGAGCCGCGATAGACTTGCTGAAAAAGCTGGTTCTTCTTCGATGTTAGCGGCCCCGGCGTCGCGTCGTCGTGCAGCGCTTGAAACATCATCTGATATTTCGCATCCAAATCGTCGGCATAGTGAACCAGGAGCGCCTCGGGCGTCATCGGCGGTTTGGGCGACCCCCATTCCGGCAGTCGCTGGTGCGCGACGATGATGTGTTCGAGCCGCAACAGTATTTCGGCGGGCAAATCGCGGCCGACCGCCGCTTCGCGAACGATATCGCGGCCTTGCAGAATGTGGCCGATCAGGGCCCCTTCGGCCGAATAGACGGCCCCTTGCGGCTCTTGCCGATATTCGCGCAGCTTGCCGATGTCGTGCAGCGCGGCCCCCGCGACGACCAGCCCCTTGTCCAGCCGCGGTTGCATCTCCGGATATAGTTCGTCGTACTTATCCGCAAGGAAGGCGGCCGAGCGCGTGACGCTGAGCACATGCTCGATCCAACCGCCGACATAGGCATGATGGTTCCGCGTGGCGGCCGGCAGCCGCGTGAGTTGCTCGCGATTGCCGGCCAGGATATCGATCACGAGGCTGCGGAGCGCGGCGTCGGAAATTCGATCCCAGACCAAAGCCGTCAAATCGTCGAACATCGCCCCAGGATCGAATCGCGATCGCTTTTGGCACGCGAGCGGATCGAAACCGTCGGCCGCGTCGGCTTCGACCGTTTCGCGGATTTTCTTGATATCGAGTTGCGGGCCGAAATTCGTGTCGCGATAGACGGCCCGGAGCTTGTAGAAAATTCCGGCGCGCCAGCGCTCGCGGCATTCGACGGACCACGTCGAATCATTCCAGATCGGAAAGCTGAGTTCGCGGGCATGGTCGCGAAACGTGATTTTGAAATACGGCTTTCCGTCGCGCGTCGTCAGTTCTTCCTTGCTTGAGAGAAGCGCGAATAGATCGGCTTCCTGTCCGTGCGTGAGGTCGGAAAGCGGCACGATCGAAAGCGCCTTGCCAGACGCGATGGTTTTCGTAGACACGGCAGTTAGCCCCAGGAAATGAAGTTCAAATGAAATTCAGGATCGTAAGCAATCGAACCGGCAACCTTCGACGGCCAATTTGATGCTGGCTGCATTCGCCGAATTTCCCCCGGGGAATAACTGGGCGGATGCTTTCGCCTTCGGCTTGGCTTCTTCCTTCCCTCCCTCGACTTCCCGGTAGACGAACGTTTCGCCCCAAATCAAATAGCCCAAGGCGATGGCGCCGAACACGAGACTTAGATACCAGAACCACCGCCGCTTGGTCAGCACGGCGATGGCGGACACGGCTACGGCGACCTGAAACCAAGTCACGCTGGGGGCCAGTGTTTCGTGCCGCTCGAACCGTTCGTCGGCCGAGCGCCCCAGTTCGTTGGCATCGTCTTGAATCTTCGCCATCTTCTTTTTTTCTTTGTCGACTTCGGCTTGATCTCCCTTCGGAACGGGTCGGTCGAGCGATGTCAGCATGTCGATCTTCATTTGAAGAATAGTGGCTTTGACATTTTTGGCTTGGTAATACGACCATTGATCGCTGGCCTTCACGGTTTCGCGAATCGACGTGTTCGCATTCAGTCCGCTAAGAAGCGAGGCGATTGCGGCGAGTCCGGCCAAGATTGCCGTGCTCAATGCGACCATGCCCACCCATTGCTCTTCCGAGTGGTGAGCGGCGTGGTGGATGTGTTCGTGCACTTGCTCGATTGGGATTTCCATTTCTTCTGGCATAGCGTCGGCGGCCTCCATCGAGGTGGAATCGGCAATAAATTGGATGCCGATATTCTAGCCGCCCGACCGACGATCTCAATCGCCCGGCTCCGCGAAAATGCCCGGAAAGCTGAGAAAAGATCGTTCGCAAGAATACAACGGACCGCAGCCCCACGCCGCGCAAGCGACGATTGCCGGATAGCGAAAGGGCTTTGGACCGGCTTAAAATTCTGGTCGCTGCCCACGGATCGGTCCGATTACGAAGAGCAGGCTGATTGCCGGATTTCGCGCCGAATCTTGGCTAATCAGCCGAACGGGCGTCGCTGGAGTTGCATTCCGCCCGTCGTTCGGCGCGCTCTTGGCAGAGCTCTTCTCCGCGCGAATCCTCCCGCTTTCAACACCGAAGCTTTCCGCTCAGAAGGGCGAATATGCATCCGGTTCCGCCGACGGCGATTGTTGGGCTTGTTCGACGATGAGATGGTGCGTCGCTTCCTGGTTCCTGCTGATCCAAAAGACGAGCGCAATCGCCAGAGCGGCGGCGGCAAGATCGATGGCGTAAGTAATCATGGCGGCCAGCGTGATGGCCTTCAATTCATCGAACGTCGGGTGTGAGGCGCGCTCGGCGACCGACATTCGCACATAGATGATCGCTGCAAATCGCAACAGGAATGCGGCCCACCAAATTCCGACCAGCGGCGAAGTCGATTTGCGGATCGCGCCGAGCTGCGCCGGATAGCTGTAGCGCCAAACCTCGGCCATCATCGTGTACGGAATGACAAACTGCACAAACGGCACGAAATACGACCCGACCGCCCAGGCCGGCGAACCCGATAGAACGGGTGCCCCGAGCGCGGAAAGATTGCGATACGCACGGTGCAGCCACATCAGAAACGCGACGACGGCCATGTAAAAGAATACGACCTTAACGTATTCGCATGTGGCCACGCGATGGTCATCGGCGATAAGTGCGGCGAAAACGAACTTTACGCCATGCTGCCGCTGGTCCAACACGTCGTATTGCCGGGCGTAAAGCAGGATGCAGACGACGTCGGCAAGCACATTCGTTCCGAGGCCGAGCATCGCGAAGACCGCCCGCGCATGCGCCGAGGCAAAGCGCGGTCCACGCCGGCGGAAGAGGGCTTGTGGCACGAGGTACGGCGGCGGCGGCGATTCCGGGCTTTGAAACGGATTGTAGTCCTCGTCCACGGGTAGTGCCCCTTTCACTTTTGGTGCGCAAGGAAAGTGTGCCTGCCGCGCCGCCATCGCCGCTAGCCCGAACTGGTGGCGGCGCGTTTGCGATTGTAGTCCGCTAGCAGGCCAAAAGACACTCGTGCGGTCCCGCGGCACAAAAAGAAAGGGCGGAGACGAATCTCCGCCCTTTTCTAGACACAGTGCTTACGATCGCCGTATTCCAGATCGCGGGCTGCGAAAATCTTGATCTTCAAAACCCGGTTACTCTAGTTCACGACTCTCGTCGAATCACAGAGTCAATTGAAATCGCAGCGTGTTTGATTAGGCGTGTCGCCGGACAAAAAGGCTTCACGGACAAACCGCATCGCCGATCGAGCGATGCCGCTGCAGTTCCACGACAATCGCGGTTCCACCGCACGCAGCGCCCGCCGAGGAACCCTTCGGTTCTCCGCGCAGGATTACTGCGGGGTTACAGACGCGGCCCGCGGACCCTTGCCCTTCGGCCCGCCGCCTTGTTCGACGGTGTATTCGACCGATTGCCCTTCTTCGAGGTTGTCGAACTGGCGATCAGCGACGGCCGAGTGATGAAAGAACACGTCGGTTCCATCACTCGTGGCAATGAAGCCAAAACCTTTGTCGTGGACCAACTTCTTAATCGTACCTGCCGGCATACTATTCACGCTCCTCACACACGCACATACCAAGAAACTTCGGGATCGACGTGCGCTCGACCGATTCCGACTACCGCTGACGTGCCCGGGAGAGGGAATCAATCCCCACACCACACTTCACACGCACCACGGAGCTGCCGAAGACACTCGCTTCAGGCTACATCGGCCGACCTATGCGCCCCAACTGCGTTGCTCGAAAGCACCCCTCCCTGCGCGGACGAGACCGTCAGACCGCCGACGTTACTGCCCCCTAGAGTACGGAACTCGCAAGACCGAATCAAGCGGTGTTGCGGGCAAACTTTTATTTTTTTCCTTTGTTAAGCGTTCGCTGCCATCTTACGATCCGCGAATTCCGAATTTGCCGGCAAGGCATGGCATGGATGGCGCCGCCGGCTCCCTCAAACGGCTCGCGGTTGCGGTAAACCGCAAGCCGAGGGGAGGCGAGAAATCGCTCGAATTCCACGGCGTTTCGACCTCGCCAAATTTCCCCTTTAGCGCTGCACGAAAAAAATTTCTCGTTGCGGATCCTCCCTCGCTAACGCTTCGGGCTACGATGTACGATTCGCAGATGAACACGAGCCCGCAACGTGAGCGAGGGACGCGAGGGCAGGGTCCTGAAACCCAAGCTGCTTTACATTTGGCATAACGCGATCCTGTTGCAATTATGAACTTCTCTCCGCCACACAACATTGTCGTCCTCGTTTTGGATCGGCTGAGCTGCGGATTTCTCGGGGCGTACGGCAATAGCTGGATCCAGACTCCCAATTTCGATCGGCTCGCGGCGGAAGGATTTTTGTTCGATCGCGCCGTGATCGATTCGCCCCAGACCGACCGATTGTATCGTTCTTATTGGCAGGGCTGGCACGCGCTGGCGCAGCACACCCATGCCGCCCGCTCGCAGCCGGCGCTGCCTCGGCAATTGGCCGATGCCGGTTACCACACGGCTCTGCTGGCGGATGAGGCTTGGATCATCGATCATCCGGCAGCCGGCGCCTTTGCGCGCCGCGAACTCATCCTTCCGCCACTCGACCCCGACGCAAACCGTCTGGCTGCGTCGGTCGAGGAAACGCATCTGGCGAGTTTCTTTTCGGCGGCGATCAACGAATTGGCCGCGGCCACGGCGCCGTTTTGCCTGTGGCTACACACGGCTTCGCTCGGCCAACTTTGGGATGCGCCGCCAGAACTTCGCGATCAATATCGCGACGAAGACGATCCGCCGCCGAGCGACGTGTCGGATGTTCCCGATCGCTGGTTGCCGACGGGCTTCGATCCCGACGAGCTGTTGGCGACCGTCCATGCTTACGCCGGGCAAATTTCGTTGTTGGATCTCGTTGTCGGCGAATTGCTCGACGCGATTGACCGGCACCCTTCCGCTCCCGACACATTGCTGGCCGTGGTTTCCGCTCGCGGATTTTCCTTGGGCGAGCACGATCGCGTCGGACCATGCGACGAGCCGCTCTACGCCGAGCTGACACACGTTCCACTGATTATCCGTCTTCCCGCTGGCCACGGCGCCAGCGATCGCACCCAAGCCTTGGTGCAACCAGCCGACTTGCACCCGACGTTCCTCGATTGGTGCGGGCAGGCCGTCGGCGATTCTGATTCGCCGGTCCGCGGTAAGAGTTTATTGCCGATCATCGATCGGCGCGCGGAAAGCGTCCGCGATCGTGCTTGCACGAGCGGCTTACGCGAGGAGCGAGCGATTGTCACCCCGGCCTGGTCGATGCGATTAATTTCCCATGCAAGCGAGGAAACCGGCAACACGCGAGCTACCAGACGCATGGATCAGATGGCTGCTAGCGTCGACGTTGCTGCAAGCTTGGAATTGTTCGCCAAGCCCGACGATTGGTTCGAGGTGAACGAAGTCGGCGACCGCTGCGGCGAGGTCGCAAGCGACATGGAGCAAGCATTGCACCAATTCGAGCAGGCAGCGCAAGCGGAAGCCTCTGCCGAATTGCCCCCTTTACCGCCAGCCTTGCTCTCCGGCATCGAATAATCGCCGCCTGCGGCTCGGCCGTTGTCCCCCCACCTCGCCCGCGCTCTCGCTTCCATCTGCCCTATCTCCACTTGCGGTCGCTCATTATAATCCCGCACCCATTTCGGGGCGGTTTCTTCCGTTTTTTCGAACGCTAGGCCAACGATGGTCGGACAGGGAAGTCCGAACACGCGGCGCAGATCTATTGCGCTGGGGATCGTCAGGCTGATGGCGTGGCTCGTGGCATTGTTGGCCTCCGCCGACCTGCACGCGCTTCTCGCCGCCGAGCCGACGCTCGCGCTGCGCATCGCCTGGGGCGGCGGCGCCGAACGGCAATGGCATGGCAACATCTCGATCGATCAGGGCACGGTGTCGCTCGTCCGCCCGCTGGGCATCTTGGCCGACGTTCCCGGCTCGATCTGGAACGACGGCGACCGCCGGATCGAATTCCGCGAGCGCAGCAGCCGGGCCTACGACGGGGCCGATGTTGAAATCATCGCGCCGCTCGATGCCCATATCAAAGTGACCTTGGCGGCCGATGCAAACGCGCAGGGCGTGGCTGTCGAACTGCCCCTGTCGGACTTGGTCGAAAAGACGCATCGTGAAACGCTCGACAAGCAGGGAAACCAACTACTGATCCGCCGCAGTCCCGGCGACCTGCTACGCATCGCCACCAGTCGCGATCCGCTCATTTTCACGCCCGGCGAAACGTGGATCGTTGACATCAAGCCGCGGTTGCTGCCGACCGCCGCGGGAACGAGCGTGCATTTCAAAGCCCGCCTGATTCCGGCTCGCGGAGGGAGCGAAGTTTGGTCGCAAGAGCAAACGGCGAAATGGCCGGCCGGAGGCGACGAACCGCCGCCGATCACGTTGCAAATTCCGCTGCCGCAGCGCGAGGGAACTTACGATCTGTTGATCGAAGCAAGTGAACGCGGACCGCTGCCGTTGCGCTGGCAGAAGATTTTGGGCGAGCGGAGAGTGCAAGTGCTGGTGTTGGATCCGCAGCCGCCGCCGCAACCGAGTGCCGCTAGTTGGACACAGGTCTTCGAGATCGATCCGACGAGTTCGCATTGGTACGACCTTCGGCGGGCGATCCCCAAGCTTCCTTCGTTCATTCCCTATGCCAACAGCATCTGGCAGGGGCCGCTCGTGAATGGGGCCACGGCGACGATCCAAACCGCAGGCGGCCGCGCGCTGCAATTGAGCGCTGCCACCAACGGCGCCGATCCGTCATGGATTGCCTACCCGCTGTCTGGCGCGAAGCCCGGCGTTCCTCATCAGTTGGAAGTCGAATATCCGAGCGACGTAGCGCAATCGCTTGGCATCAGCATCGTCGAGCCGAATGCCGCCGGCGCGATCGAACCCTACGGACTCGACTCCGGCGTATACGCCGCCGATGAACCGCCGAACGGCGCTTCGGGCTGGGCGAAGCATCGCTTGCTGTTCTGGCCGCGCACCAGTTCGCCGCTGCTATTGCTGACAAATCGGCGCGAGGGGAGCGTGGCCCAGTTTGGCAAGATCCGCTTGCTGGCCGGCCCGACCCGGTTGCCGCGGGCATTCTCGGATCGCGAGCCGCCGCCGGAACGGTTGCTGGCGGGCTATCTCGCTCGGCCGCTTTTCACAGCCAATTTTTCGGCGAGCGAATCGCTTGATCCGCCCACGGGGCGCAGCCTGACCGATTGGCAAACGTTTTACGAAGGGGGCACGCGGCTGGTGGATTATCTCAATTCGGTCGGCTACAACGCTCTGATGCTCGACGTGTTTTCTGAGGGGAGCACGATTTATCCGAGCAAGACCTTGGAGCCGACGCCGCGGTTCGACACCGGTGCTTTCTTCGATCAAGGACAAGATCCCGCGCGAAAAGACGTGCTCGAACTCATGTTGCGCCTGTTCGACCGCGAGCATCTCAAACTCATCCCGATGCTCGAATTCTCGACGCCGCTTCCGCAGCTCGAAGCGATCGAGCGCGCGGGGGGCCCCGCCGCCGCCGGCATTCAACTGATCGGCCCCGACGGGCTCGCTTGGACCGACGTTCGCCCCCCGCATCGCGGCCTCGAGCCCTACTACAATCCGCTCGATGAGCGCGTTCAAGCGGCGGTGCTGGCCGTCGTGCGCGAACTGGTTGAGCGCTACGCCAGGCATCCATCGCTGGCCGGACTGGGCCTCACACTATCGGCGCACGGTTACATGCAATTTCCGGGCGACGAATGGGGGCTGGACGATCAAACCATCGGCCGTTTCGAAGCTGCGATGCAAATCAACATCGGCGGCGGCAATGGGCCTGGCCGATTCGCGGCGCGAGCGCAATTCGTGTCTGGCCCGGGACGCCCGCAATGGCACGCCTGGCGGTCGGCGATGCTCGCCGATTTTCATCGCCGGATTCTTCGGGAATTGGCGGCGCTGCGATCCGATGCCCGGCTCTATCTGGCCCCCACCGATATGCTCGATTCGCCGGAATTGAATCGCGACCTGCGGCCGGGCCTTCCGGCTCGCGGACAGATCGAAGATGCAATGGAATGCGCCGGCATTCGACCGAACTTGTATTACAACGATCCGCAGATCGTGTTGCTCCGCCCGCAACAGATTCAGCCATCGCGGGCACTCACGGCCGAGGCCCTCGACATCGAGATGAATCGCTCGACGGAATGGGACCGTCTGATCGCGGCAGGCCCCGCGCCAGGCAGCTTGCAATATCACGAACCGCAACGATTGCGGCTGGCGTCGTTCGATGCTAAGAGCCCGCTCGGCAGAGACAAGACCTACACCGTGCTTGCCTCGCAATCGTCGCCATCGCAAGCGCTGAATCGGCGCCGGTTCGCTCATAGCCTGGCGACGCTCGATAGCCAATCGCTGTTCGACGGCGGATGGATGTTGCCGCTCGGTCAGGAGGAGGCAATCAGCGATTGGGTGGCGGCATACCGAAAGCTGCCTGCGGGAAAATTTACCACCGTGCCGAATTGTCCGCAGCCACTGACCGTGCGCACGGGGCAGACCACCGCGGGAACGATCGTATATTTCGTAAACGATTCGCGCTGGGATATCACCGTGCAAACGCAGACGAATGCCCCAGCGGGCGCGGTCCCGCTCGAATTGGCCGGCAAACATGCCAGCAATCAGGCTGGAGCGAACTGGACGGTCGAGCTTGGTCCTTACGACCTGGCGGTGTTTCAGATCGAAGCCACGAATGTACAATTGTTTTCGCCGCAGGTCGACATGGGGCAGGCCCGGCCCGCATTGGTCGCCGCCGTCGAGGATCTGAAGCGGCGTCGGATGGTGCTCCAATCGCCGCCGCTCTTGCCGGCTTTGCCCAATGCCGGCTTCGAGATGCCTGCGGTGGGCAACCAGATTCCTGGCTGGACTGTAACCGCCGGCGGGGAGATCAAGATCGACACGAACAATCCGCATGCAGGAAATCAATCTCTGCGCTTTTCGAGCGGCGCCGGCTGGACAACGCTGCACAGCGAGCCGTTTGCCGTGCCGAAGACGGGCCGCATCGCGGTCTCCGTTTGGCTGCGGGTCGATAACGCAGCCAATCAGCCTGAAATGCGACTGGCCGTGGAAGGCCTTCCGCCAGGCCGGCAATTCTATCGTGGCGGATCCGCCGGGGCGGGCACCGGAACCTTGATTCCTGCGCAATGGAAGCAGATTGTGTTTCCCGTCGACGATTTACCACCCGAGGGGCTTCAGCAATTGCGATTCCGCGTCGATCTGGCGGGGGGTTCTAGCGTGTATTTGGACGACGTGGAATTATCCGATTTGATGTTTACGAACTCGGAGTTGATTCAGTTAAGCAAGATCATCGCGCTTGAGGATTTTCAACTGAACGGGAATCAACTGGGCGACTGCCAATATGAGCTCGACGGTTATTGGCCGCGATTCTTGAAAGCCAATGTGCCGCTCCCGGCTCCGATCGCCGCGGCGCCCCGGCCGGCTGACTCACCGCCGCCGGACAAATCGGCTTCGAAGCCCGGGGTCGTCGATCGCGTGAAAGATCTCTTCAAGCTATGACGCCGGATTTCTCCCGGGAGCCCGCCGCGCTAGCAAGGGAGTGGCTATGCCCATGCCTCCCGAATGGTGTGCCACTGGCAAGCGCAGTCTGCCAGTGCGGATCGGCGAGTTGACGTTGAATCCTCGTATACGAGATTGAAGCTCATGCTGGGTCTGGACGGCATCGAAATTGGAAAGTTCGGCGCCGCGCGGCGCTCGCACTGGCCGACTGCGCTGGCCAGTGGCACACGGTCGGGTGGCACACGGTCGGGTGGCAGCCGTCCGTCGCGATTAGATTCAGCGCGATTCGCTCCAGAATGAATCGAGCGTTTCCGACGCCGCTTGGTCGGCGGCCCGCTGCGGATCGAGCGTTGCCACGAGCGTGGCAATGTCGGTCTGTATTGCGCTATTGAGCCGATACGCCAACAACGAACCGCCGATGCCGATGATCGGCATTACGGTCATGGCCAGCCGGACCGCCAAGTCCATTTGGAGGGTCGCGATTGTCAGCCCGAGCGTTGTCACCGCCAAAAACGGCGCCGCCACCGCGAGGCCCAAATAGATGTTCGCGCGGCGCTTGAGCCACAGAAGCTGGTTCGCCGCATCGCCGTCGGCTCGGCCGGTTTCGATCAGCAGCGGATAGAAACCTTGCACCTCGACAACCGTCAGCATGAAAAAACCTTGCGATGCCGCGATCAGCCCACAGATAACCTGGGAGACAAAGAAGAAGATGTAGTATTTTTGATCTTCCGGTCGCGATCCTCCGACGGCGATCAACCATAGTGGAAACACCAATCCCGAGATGATCCACAGCGCAAATCCCATCCAGGAAATGAAGTCGCCGAGCCACAAACTGCGCCTGCGGATCGCTGGAAGTTTCGCGGGGTCCGGCGGTTGGTGCGCGTTCATATTCCGCACGGCTTTCAACACCGGCCACGCCAGCCAACAACCCCATAGGATTCCTACCGTGTAGGCCACGATATTGATAATGGCGACCTGCTTGCTCCAAAACACCTGCCACTGTGGCCTGGGAAGCTGATTGACGATCGTCCCGGAATTGAACGGTAAATTAAATCCGGTGACAAGCAAATGCGGCATCGCACCCGCCAGAATGAACATTCGAATGGGCCACTTACGAAACGCCTGCCGCAACGATCCCGGCCGAGGGCGAAACAGCCGCACCGCACGCGGCTGCAAGCAAATCTCCAACTGCCGAGCCATCAACGCAGCCGTCGCAGGCCGGTCGGCCGGGTCCGGCGACAGGCAGGCCAGCAACACTTCTTTCATCCCGCCGGGCAGATCGCGCGGCAAGGCGGCGATCGCTTCCGCCGGAACGCCGGCTCGGCGGCGAGCCGTTAGTTGCGTTAGCGTGTCGACCATGTTGGCCGCCACGCGCTCGTCGCCGAATGGCCGCGTGCCGGAGAGCAGTTCCCAGAGCATCACGGCGAGCGAATAAACGTCGCTACGGCCGTCGAGTTCGTCGGGCTTGCGGTCCTGGTCGGGATTGCTGGCTTCGAGTTGCTCCGGCGACATGTAGGCAAGGCTGCCGCCGAAATAAGCGGCGGGCGTGGCCCCATCGAGCTTCGAACTGAAACTGACATTGAAATCGGCGAGCTTCGGCCAACCGTCGGCATCCAAAAGCACATTGGCGGGCTTCACATCGCGGTGCAACACGCCATGCCGATGGGCGTGATCCAGCGCCGCGGCCAGCCGGGTGCCGAGCCAGCAGACCGTGGTCGGCCAGTCGAACTGCGCCAGCCGCCGCCGAGTCGAAGAATCTTGCGGAATCGACTGACCATGCTTCACGAGCGATTCGTCGATCGCGGCGAGCATGGTTTTGCCGCTGCGCAACCCGGCCGGCACGGCAAGCGACTCGCGGAGCACGTTTTGCAAAGTGCCCCCCAACACATGCTGCATATACATGAGCCGCAGCCGCTGCGCGGGCAGAATGCGTTGATCGTAAACGCGCACGATGCCCGGGTGGTCTAACTGGGCGAGCGTTTGTGTTTCGCTGCCATGATCGCGCGACACTTTCAGCGCCACAAGCCGCTGCATGGATCGTTGGCGTGCCAAATACACGGCCGCAAACGCTCCTTCGCCCAACCGCACCAAAATGTCGAAATCGTCGATCTGCTGGCCCACGTCCAGCGGCGGCCGTCGGTTGCCGATGGCCAGCGTCGTCGTCGCCGATGCGGATTGCTTCAATGCGAACATCCGCTTGAGCCGCTTTTCTTCCTGCGGAAAACGGCGGAGATATTCGTCCGGCTCCGGTGCGCCGGGCAGCGAACGTCGGACCAGATATTCTTCGTAGATCAAATCGCACGGCAGAGTGCCGTCGGCCGCAAGCTCGGGAAACTCGGCCAGATATTGCTCGATCGTTTTCGGAAAGGAATGCTGCTGCCAGCGATATTCCAAATCGACTTTGATCAGCTCGGCCAAGAGGAGCCGCCGCACTCCTGCCGGCTTTTCGGGCAGAAGGTTTTCCAGCCGCGGCGGCCGCGGACCGGCTTGCCACGCAGCGGTCAACAGGTCCACCTGCAGAGCCAACTGCTCCCAAGCCTGGGTGCTTTCGTCGGCAAGCATCACATCGGTGGATGCAGGATCGGGAATAGACATTGGTCCGTCGAGCGATCACGTGTCGGTGTTAATCAGTTGCTGGAAATGCGTGCTGCCGTCCGTCGCTGACGCTGCGGGCTAGTAGGTGCGATTCACAAAGAAAAAGTAGCCCGAATCGTTAGCGAGGGAGCACTATAACGACGGGTGGCATGCCCACGGCTTTGCGTGGGCATGGCATCCGACAACTATCCTTCGTCCTCACTGCACATCGAGCTTCATCACATACGCTTCCCAGCGTTTTTGGAACGCGGGCATGTCGGTTTCTCCAAGCACCTTTTGCAGTGTCTTGTAGCCGGTCGGGTCGGCGGCGGCGTGAGCGTGGAACTCGCGGTAGTATTTCTCGAGCAGACCTTTCTCTTGCAGATAATAGCAGAGGTAGCGCGCCTGGCTGTAATTCGTGCCGCGATCTTCACCATAGAATTGCTCGGTCGTCGTGCCGCACAGCTTTTCGAACGACGGCACGGCCTTGGCGCGAATTGCTTGTTGCAATCCGGGCAGCCGCCAATTCGGGTAACCGTGAATCCGGCCATCTTCTTCGCCCGCATGTTCGTAGAGCGACGCCAGCCCTTCGTTGAACCACGTGGGGCACTTCGGGAAATTGGCGGCCATATAGGGATGCACGATCTCATGCACCAGCGTGCCACCGCCGGTGGCGATGTTCATGATGAGCGCGTTGTCGGCGGCCGAAAAATAGCCGTAGGGCGTCGTCGGCTCCTCGTCGAAAATCTCCTTCACGTTTTTCTTGTAGCTGGCTTTGTCTTTGAACAGCCAGATGTCGAGGATTCGCTGCGGGTCGCGCGAGAAATACGATTGTTTGATATGATCGACGGCCCATTTCACCGTGTGCTCGGAGCGGGATTTCACGGTTTCGGGTGATTCGTCGCCGATAACGACGAACGGCGATTGAATGACGACCGTGAACCGCCCGTCGGTGGGCAGCGATCTTTTGAGCCGCAAAATGTGTTGCGCGAAATCGGCCGGCGTTTTCGGCCGCTCGCCGCGAGCCGGCGGCGGGGCGTCGAGCAATTTGTCCCCTTCCAAGCGGATTCGCACCACAAACAGCGAATGATCCGCCGAGCCGAGCGGCCATAGCTTCAGAAACATCGTGCGCGGCATCCGGCGATATGCCCCATGCTCCTCGGCCGGCTCGTTGTAAATTACTTCGTCCGTAGCAGAATCGTAGCCGAGCACGAGGCGGAAATGCTCGGTGGTATTCGGCTGGTCGGCGTAGTGCATGCATACGATCGACGGCACGCCCGCCACGAGATCGGCATGCAAGGCGCGAAAGGCCGCATCGAGCTCGCGCTGCCGATCGGCGGCGCGAATGGTCTGCCACACCGGACCGGTTTGAAAACCGATCGCCGTGAGAGCGCGAACTAAATCGACCGTGTAGCAGCCGCGGCCCAAGGCCGGATCGAGGCCCGATTGATCGAACACGAAATTCTGATCCGCTCGCTCGCCGAGTTTGTTCAGCCACATCTGGGCGCAAGCTTCGCCGCAGAAATCTGGCTCTTGCCGTACATGCGGCACGTCGGCAATCTTGACCGACGCCAATTTCGTCAACGGTCGTTCCGCCGCCGATGCAGCGATTGCGAGAACGAGCCCGCTGCAAGTCGCCGCGAATGAAACGACACCGACGCGGACAACGCGTGCCATAAAAACCTCCACTACTCTGTTGCCTGTTGCCCTGTTCGGAGAAGAGCTGCGCAGCGGCGCCAAGGCCGGCCGCGAGTTGCGATTCATTTGCGGAACATGGAATTCACTGCCATGGACTTGGCGCGAGATTTCATCGCTCCGCAGGGTTCATTGTGCCGCAGCCACGCGGAAAGGTAAACCAATTTTGGGCGGCGCCGTGCCGATCCGGCTCGGGCTCGGCCGAAAAATAACCTTTCCACAGACCCCTTTCCCCTGGCGGGAGAGGGCAGGGCGAGGGGTTTGAAAAGCGGAAGTTATTTTTCGGCCGAGCCTAGTTCAATACGGCGCCAGCCTCTCGAGCGGGTGGCGCCAAGCCGTTTGACATCTGCCCACCGCGGTGTTAAAGTCTCACGAATCGTGCGTTGGTGGTCGGCCGCGCGCAGCTTTTGCGGCCGACAGACAAGGGAACTCCGGTGCAATTCCGGGACGGCCCCGCCGCTGTAACCGAACGATTCGTTTCGAGAACCGACCAATCTGAGATGCCATTGTCGCGTGGGCGATCGCAAAATCGCCCGATGACGACGAGAAGGCTTGGGTCGGTTTCAGTTCGGAAGTCAGAAGACCTACCAACGCGTGGCATGCAGTTCTCCGCGAGGGACGGAGGCTGTCGCAGAAACAGCGTTTGCTCGCAAGACACGATCCTTCGTTGCTCCCGACTGCGCCGAATCGCTTGACCGCATGCGCTCGATCGCGCGGCGGAAGCGCGGCGCTTTGGCGGCGGCTGTGGACCGCGCGCGGAGTCGCGATGTTGGCAGTCTGCCGCGAAATTTCGACACGATGCCGCCTCGTACCTTGCGGAGGGGCCGGGGACGAGGGGGCGCAGGTTGTAGCAGGCACACTCCGTGTGCCGTCTGCGCTCCGCGGCGCCCTCCATCCGGTTCGGTGCAGAAGAACCGAGGAGCGTTCCCTCAAATGTGCTTGCATAAGCCCGCGATCGGCGTTCACGCTCGTCGAATTGCTGGTGGTGATCGCGGTGATCGGCACCTTGTTGGCCCTATTGCTGCCGGCGGTGCAAGCCACACGCGAAGCGGCCCGGCGAACGGCGTGTAGCAACAATCTGCGGCAGATCGGCATCGGAATGCTCGCGCTTCACAACGCCCAGCAGCACTTTCCGCCGGGCATCACCGACCATGTCACCGCCACGAATCCTAACGGCCGGCAATTGGCATGGAGCATTTTTCTGCTGCCGTTCATCGAAGAGCCGAGCGCCTGGCAGTCGTTCAACCTGAACCTTTCGTTCGCGGCCTCGTCCAATCTCGCGTCGACCACACAGGTGCTGCCGATTTATTTGTGCCCGAGCACGTCGCGACTGGGATCGAACCGGATCGGCGCGATCACCGGAGCGCCGAGCGTGCCGCATTCGAATTGGATGGCCTGTATCGATTATGGCGGAATGTATGGCTGGAACTGTGTCGGTGTCGGAAACGGCGTCGAGATCTGGGACCAGCCGATCGCCATTTCGCAAATCCCCGGTGGCACATCGCATGTGATTCTCGTGGCCGAGGACTCTGGCCGCGACTACACGATGGACGGCCAATGGGCCAACGGCCTGAACATTTTCAATCAATCGGGCTCGATCAACGTCGTGCAGTGGAACGAGATGTGGAGCGACCATCCGGGCGGAGCGCAAGTGCTGATGTGCGACGGTTCGGTCCATTTCGCCGCCGACACGATTTCGACGACCGTTTTAGCCCCCTTATGCACCCGCGAAGGCGGCGATCCGACGGCCCTTGCGGGGCAATAAGTCCAATTCCGAAGAAGTCCAACATTCGGTTTTTTCTTTGAAAGGAGCGGCTAATGCGTTTTGTCTTCGCTTCGATTCTGATTCTTGTCACGAGCCCCCTTTTCGGGCAATCGGGGCCGTTTGCGGCCCAAGTCGAACCGTCCGGTTCATCGCCTGGATACACGATTCCCTCGGGTTCCGATGCCGCGGTGCCGTGGAACAGTCCAAATATTTTGGAGTGGGCGTCAGCAGTGGTCGGAACTCCGAGCTACGGGACAGGAAGCTACGCTTTGAAATCATCCCCCTCCGATAACAATCCGTCCGTGGCGTTAAGCTCGACCACGGCAGCGCCGATTGGAGCCATACCGTCGATGTCGGGCGGATCGCCAGCCTTGACGGTTGGCGGATTGAATGTCGTCAGCCTGGGCGAAGACGGTTCGATCACTGTGAGTTTCCCAAGCCCCATCGCGGACGGCCCCGGCAACGACTTCGCGGTCTTTTCGAACGGGTTCTTATCGCCATCTTGGCCCGACGCCTATTCTAAAGTCGCGACCGTTTCGGTGAGTAGCAACGGAGTGAACTTCTATTCATTTCCAACGACGTTTGGCCAAAGTCAGTTGGGAGGGGAAACGTTCGGAACAACGACTTACTACGAGTCTTTCGATGCGTCGAATCTTTATAATCTCGCGGGAAAATATGCGACCGGATTTGGGACGCCGTTTGATTTAGGCGAACTGATCGTTCTTTATCCGACGGCGATCGAGGACGGGCTTCTGGAACTGAACGACATTACGCAAGTCAAGATGGCCGACGCATGGGACACTTTGGATTCGAATGGGAATGAAATTCTTGATGCTCCGGGAGCAACCTCGACCCAAGGCACGTTTTCGGGATCGTCGGCCGGCTTCAATTTTGCCGGCATCGCGGTGTTGAACGACGTGCAGCCGGTTCCGGAACCGTCGACCCTGGTTTTGGCATTGGCGGCCATTGCAATCATAATATGGATTCGCCGCGGGAAAATCGCTGCTTGCTCGTAAGAGCAATCCGTGATCCCGCAATGACTTACGTCTAACCCTTATGCGATCCGCCATGTTTCCGCTCTGCAACAGACTGGCTCGACACGCTCCGGTGGTCGCAGTGCCGCTCTACTTGTTCGGCGCTGTGCTATTGCTTTCGAACGCCCGTTCGGCGATTGCGCAGCAACTGATGCCGCCGCCGAATTCATTGGCCGAATTCAATATTCCGCCCTCCGCCGCCAATTCCACCGGCTACTCGCCCTCGAGCATTCGGTTCGGCCCGAATGGGCAACTCTATATCTGGGACGGAACTTCTATCTATGAGCAAACCGCCGGGCTCAGTTCCAACGCTCCGGTCACGATCGGCGGCATCACGTCGGGCAGCGGGCCGAGCCCCTTCGGCTCCGATCCGGGCCCGATCAACTTCTCGCCTAATGGCCAGTACATTGTCGTGAGCGAAGGTGCCGGAGGATATGACCAATCCAGCAATGGCCTGTTGTTCGCCATACCGATCGCCGGCGGCACGACCGTCACGCCGATTGGCTCCGATTCCGAAACGTTCGACATGATTCCTCTACCGGCGTCGTGCAAATCGACCAGTTCGACGGGGAGTTTTCTCCTCGACGTGGGAACGAACTACGGCAGCGAGGTCGATCTGTTCAATGCGGCCACCGGCGCCGTCACCCCCATTGTCGCCGCCGTCCCCGGCGCTAGCACCTCCATCACCATTTCAGGCACCAACTGGAGCAACTACACGCTCGACGTGGGAGTCGGTTATGGGGGACAATCGGGCGATATCAATTCGTTCAGCATTAGCGGCTTGTTTCAATCGCTCAAGAGCGGCGCCGCGCAGCAGTGGAGCACCGGCACGGTCGTGGATGGCCAGTCGGACTCCAATAATAGCGGCGCCGGCATGTTCGTCGATCCACGCGGTTACCTCTTCACCGGTGGCCCGAGCGGCATCGAGGTGATCGGCCCGAGCGGCGGTCCAGTTGTTTACAGTATTCCCTACGACACGCAGGGAGATCTGATGGGGTCGCCATCGGTGACCTACAACTCAATCACCAACCAGTTTGCAGTGCAAGGCTACGACTACTCGGGAATCCCTCTCCAACAAACAGTCGTCTTCAGTGCATCGCAATTCGCCGTGACCGCGCTGCTCGCATGGACGGGAGGAACGAACAACACCTGGGACACCACCAACACCTACAACTGGTCCAGTAGCACGGCGTCGTCAAACTACTACGTCGATGGCAATACGGTCACGTTTGGCGACACCGACCCGAACTCGAGCACCGGCGCCCTGGTTCGCAATACCAAGGGCTTGGCATCGGTCGTGATCGGCTCGGACGGCGTTGCGCCGGCGGCGGTGATGTTCACCAACACCGGCGCTGCCAATGGCGGAGTCGACTATACGATCAGCGGCGGACCGATCGGCGGCAGCGCGACGATCGAACTCTACGGCAACGGAACCATCGGCGGCACCGTCACGCTCACCAACGCCAACACGTTCACCGGCGCCGTGGTCGTCGCGGCCGGCACGCTGAATCTGCAAAACCCGACGGCGCTCGGAAATTCTTCGGGCGCGTCGGTCATTGCCGGCGCGGCGCTCGAATTGCAACAATCCACAGGCAACCAACAAACCTTCGGCCTGACGGCAACCGGCGGCAGTTCGATTCCCTTGAATCTCTACGGCACCGGCATTTCGGGCGCCGCAGGGGAATTGAACAGCGCCCAGGGCAACAATATTTACGGCGGCGCGATCAACGTCGGCAGCGGCGGCGGGCAAATTGTTTCCTCGTCGACTACTGGCAGCGACCAGGTGACGCTCACCGGCGGCGTGTCCGTTTCCACCGGCTCGACGCTCACCGTTGCCGGTCCGGGGCTCACTACGCTTGGCGGCGCCGGGCTCACGCTCGGCAATTCGAGCACCCTGCAGGTTGCCTCCGGCACGTTGCAAATTACGCTTGCCGCCGGCAGCGGCACAGTAAGCCTTGGCAGCGGCGCGACGGTCGCCATCGCTCCGGCAGCCACGTTGCAACTGGCCGGCAGTGTATCGGCGCTCTCCGATCCGTCGAGCGGCAATCGCGCAGCCATCGTCAACAACGGATCTGCGGCTAGCGGCGGCGGACTGGTGATCGCCGCCGGCAATCAGACCGTCGGCACGATAACCGGCACAGCGTCCACTTCCGGGCCGACAACGTACACCGGCGACACGATCGTCGCCCCCGGCGCGACGCTCACCGCGGAGCAGATTCTGCAAAACACGCTCTCGATCGGCGCCGGCGGCACGGTGACAATCAGCCCCGCGAACACCGTCACCAGCACGAGTCAGTCGAGTTCAGCAGATTCCAGCGGTGAGATAAGCTTCTCGCTCGCAGGTGTGCTCGCAGCAACTAGCGAATCAAGCGCCGCCTTGAATAGCGATTTGCCTGCTGCCGACGAACCAACCTCGTCTGCTTCCGATCCGAGCGGCGCAATCGAACAACTGGAAGCCCGCGTCGCAATTCTCAGCCAACTGTCCGACAATGCCGCAACCGACTCGACTGGGCTCGAAGCAATGCTCTCGACGGCGGAAAGCTCGCTGCTGTCGCTGGAATCGCAATCGGGCACAAGCCCGACAGGCATTGCTGAATCGGCGGGACCGTATTTTTCTACCGATGCGGGCGGCGCGCCGATGGCCGTTCCCGAACCCGCGACACTGGTGTTGCTGGCAATAGCCGGTCTTTGCTTGCCGTTTGTATTTCAGCGCCGTCGCGTGCGCGGAAGCGTTCGATAATTTCGCGCCACGGCTAGCCGAACAAAGGAATCGCGAACGCCCAGCCGAGGCGATGCCATTGATTTATTCGCGGGCGGCAGCGCACAATTGAACCCACCGACCGCGGCCGCTTCGCTGCCGTTTCGAACGGCGTTTGCGATTCCGCCGATAGCTGTTCCGCCCAATCTTTCCCACCCGTGAGTTGCCATGAATTTCTCGCCTGTTGTGCGCCGCATCTTGGTTGGTTCGATCGCGATCGTTGCAATAGTCAGCTTATTGCCGTCGCATGGGTTTGCCGAAACGATTTGGCTCGAAGGGGAAAAGCCGGTTCATTCGACGATGAATCGGCATCCATGGTGGTACGACCAAGTGAAGCGGGATCAGTTTTCCGGCGGCGATTTCATCAGCAATTTCAGCGACAAGAAAGCCGGCGAAGCGGAATACGAATTCAAGGCCGCCAAGGCCGGCAGCTACGAATTTTGGGTTCGTGCCAATCCGATCGCGGCCAGCATGTCGTATCGACTCGATGGCAACAATTCTTGGACGCCCATCGATCTGAGCGAACACAAAGCCATCGATAGCCGCAACGTCGCCCTCGACGGCAAGCCCGACCTGCGGTTCATCGCCTGGTTCAAAGTCGGCTCGGTGAAAATTGCTGCCGGCAAGAATTCGATCCGCTTCCGCATGGACAGCAAGAACAGCAACCATGGCTATTTGGATTGCTTCGTGTTCTCGAACGACCATTTCCGGCCCAATGGCATCCACAAGCCGGGCGAAGCGAGCGGAGTGTCGAAGAACGCCGACGACAAGAATTGGTTTGCGTTCACTCCTCGCACCGATTTGCTGGATCGCCCCTCGGCGATCGATCTGCGCGATTTGAACGAGCGCTTCGCGGGCGAAGGGGGGTTTATCAAGACCGACGGTTCACGGTTCGTGCATAGCAAGACGGGCGAAGCGGTGCGGTTTTGGGCCGTCAATGGCCCCCCCGGCGACTTGAACGATCGCAAATCGCTCGGCGAATGCGGGCGCATTTTGGCGAAATACGGCGTGAATCTCGTGCGACTCCACTCCGGCGGATATGCCGATGCCGAAGGCAACGTCGATCTCGCCAAGGTGCGGCATGCGATCGATGTCGTCGAATCGATGAAACCGGCCGGAATTTACACGCACCTGTCGATCTATTTCCCGCTCTGGCTGAGCCCCAAACCCGACAATAAGTTTCTCACCGGCTACGACGGCAGCAAACACCCGTTCGCGGCGCTTTATTTCGATAAGCAGTTTCAAGCCCAGTATCGCGAATGGGTCAAAGCCCTGTTGACCACTCCCAGCCCGACGACCGGCAAACCGTTGATCGACGAGCCGGCCGTGTTTGGCATCGAAATCATCAACGAAGATTCGTATTTGTTTTGGACATTCAGCCCCGCGAACATCCCCGATCCGGAATTGAAGATTCTCGAATCGCAGTTCGGCGATTGGTTGAAGGCGAAACATGGCTCGTTGGAAAAAGCCCTCGCGGCCTGGAAGGGCCAAAAAGATGGCCGCGACAACCTGGCCGAGGGCCGCATGGGCTTTCGACCGTGGTGGAATATGTTCACCGAAAAATCGCCGCGCGATCGCGACACGGTGCGGTTTCTCGTCGAAAGCCAGCGCAATTTTTATGCCGACACGTACAAGTTCATCCGCAGCCTCGGCTTCAAGGGACTGATCACGGCCTCGAATTGGACGACCGCCAGCCCGCAGGTGCTCGGCCCGCTGGAAAAATACTCCTACACCGTCACGGATTTCATCGATCGCCACGGCTATTTCGACTGCAACAACAAAGGCGACAACTCCGGCTGGTCGATCCAAAACGGCCATTCGTATAGCGACCGCAGCGCGCTTCGCTTCGATCCATCCGAGCCAGGAAAGGCAAAATCGTTCGTGAATTCGGTGATGGATCCGAGCTACGACGACAAGCCTTCGATGATTTCAGAAACGACGTTCAATCGGCCAAACCGATATCGTTCGGAAGCGCCGCTGTACTATGCCGCCTATGGAGCGCTGCAAGGAAGCGATTGCATCGTCCATTTTGCGTTCGACGGCGATCGTTGGAGCGTCAAGCCGGGCTATTTCATGCAGCCCTGGAGCGTGATGACGCCGGCCATGATGGGCCAATTTCCTGCCGCCGCGCTCATCTATCGCCGGGGCTTGGTGTCGGAAGGGAAAATGCTCGTGAATTTGAATCTCAAACTCGACGATCTGCTGAATCTCGGTGGCACTCCGCTGCCGCAAGATGCATCGTTCGACGAACTGCGGCTCAAAGACGTTCCGCCGGGTACGCCCCCGAGCCCGACGAATGTGATCGATCCACTGGTTCATTTCGCGGGGCGAACGAACGTGAATTTCAGCAGCGAGCGATTGCCGAGCGAATTTTCCGATCTCCGGCGATATATTGATCGCGCCCATCAAACGGTCACGGCCAGCACGGGCGAATTGAAGCTTGACTACGGCAAGGGGCTTTTGGTTATCAACGCACCGGCGGCCCAGGGCATCAGCGGAGCGCTCGACGCTGCCGGCAAAACCGAACTCGCCGATCTATCGATCGCATCGAAGCTGCCGCTGGGGCACATCGTGGCCGTGAGCCTCGACGGCCAGCCGCTCGCCACGTCGAGCCGCATTTTGCTGCAAGCAATGACGGAAGAAAAAGCGACCGATTTCGAAACCGTTCCGCTTGGTGGCGGCGTGCAGCAGATCGTCGACATCGGCCATGACCCGTGGCTTGTGCATAACATCTCCGGCACGGTGCAATTCAAACGTCCCGATGCGGCGAGCCTCGAAGTCTTTGCGCTCGACCACGGCGGCGACAATCCGAAGCCCGCAGGCCACGCCGATTCAATCACGCTCCGGCCCGCGACGATTTATTATCTCGTGCGGACGAAATAGATCGACCGTGCTGTAGCTCGCGTGCGATCCACTCGTTTCCCCGGGTGATCGTCGAATTATTCGAGCCCTTGGGCGCCGGCGGTGCCGACGTCGAAGCCGCTGCGAGACAATCGCGGCTTGCCGAATGAGCGGGGCTCGATCAGCAGGCTGGCCCCCACGCTCCCCGTGCTGGCGTCGGCCGAAACGCCGATAGTGACCAAGAACGATTCGCCGATTCGCGTGAGCAGCAGGCTTCCCGTCAGGTCGTTGTTGGGAACGAGGTTGACCGACGTTCCAATCGTGGTCGCCCACTTCGGGCTCAGCCGATAAGTCACCGAGGTGTTGACGGTTTGCTGCGAAATCGGACCGCCGAGATAGAAGTAACCGACGTAGTAATTTCCTTCGTTCGTGCGATTCAGATACGCGCCGACGGTGAATTCGCGATCCGCATCGCCGAAGAAATCGGTGATGCCGCTGGAGACGACGGTCGTTCGATCACCGACATACCAGTGGAAATCATATTGGAATTGGCCGAGGCTCGCTCCGAAATTCTCCTTCGCATCGGGAAAGATTTCGATCTGGGTGTCGAGCGTAATCCAGTCGATGATGTGCTGATCGCCCGGCGCGCCCCGCTTCGTTTGCCAGCGCTGGTCGGCATCGAAGCGGATCACGGTCAAATCGCCCGCGATTTCCGTCGGCCCGGTCACCCATTCATCCGAACCGCGGCGCAGTGCATACAAGCGGGGATCGAATTGCAACGGGAAACCGGGCATCCCGATCGGCAGCGGCTCGCCGGCCGGAGTGCCAAACGTGTTGTACGCGAATCGCCGCTCGAAATGCTGGATCGATTCGTCATTGAGCTGGTCGTATAGCGGGAGCTTGAACAGATCGGCATCTCCATCGGTCGCCTGCGACGTGTTGGCATCGATCGAGAAGACGACCTTATGGGCGACGCCGTTCACATTGAACAGTTCGCTATGGATCGTTGGATCGACAGCCCACATCGGCATGCTCGCCCGCACGCCGAAAACGCCATACGCTCGGTTCAAATCCTGATGATCGAGATCTTCGTCCCAATGCGCCACTTCGGCCAGCACATAGGGCACGATTTTCACCACGCCGAGCTGCACCGGCGCATCGAGCTCCTGGCGGCTGGCTTCGCGCGATCCCTTCAATTCACCCGGCACTTCCCACGGCAACAGCGTGAACTTATCGGCATCGACCGGATCGGTCGGTTCCGATGCCGAACCTTGTTGGGCGTAACCGAGGCTGGTGTGTTCGTACCAAGTGAGCGTGTCGTCGAGCAGGGGCTGGCCGGTCCAGGTGTGGTCGATGCGGGGAAGCCACGACGTTTCGGTAAAGAACTCGTTGAGCCGAGCCGATCCGAACACGGTGAACGAACTATTGTCGGAGTTCTTCCGCAATTCGAAATCGGTGCTTTCATCTTTGCGCGCGTCCCACTCGCGCTGCAGATACTCTTCCAGGAAATTGCGATCGGAGATCAAGCCCACTTCGGTCGTGATTTGCCATCCTTCGGGCAGTTGCTCGCGATTCTGCTCCAAAAGCCGGCCGCGGTCGCGCGCCTCGGGCACCAGGTCGGGGCGGTCTGCGCCGAGGTTGTCGACGCCGTGGTCCTGGATGAAGAAAGCGTCGAACACGCCATACGTGTGCCCTGGGATGCCGAAGAAATTGTCGAGGTCGTATTTGTATTCGGTGCCTGCCGCCGGACCGCGCAGCCCCAGTTCGTCGAAGCTGACGTTCCAACTTGTTCCGTGCGGCGGATCCTTGATGCCGAAAAGTTGATACGCGTCGAACTTCGTAAAAATCTGGTTGCCGAACACCGAATCCGTCTTGATTTCAACTTCCTCGAGCAAAAAACCGTCCTTCAGATCGGTCGTGGCGTAGGGGAAATATCCGACCGGGATTCCCTGGACATAGGCCACGTCGTCGTAGCCGGTGATCCGCTGCTCGTGCTCGATGCGCGGTTCGCCGGTGCGCGGATCGATCACCGGATTACCGAACAGATTCGTTTCGGGATACTGCTTGTCGACAAACGTGGCCGTGGCGGCGCGGATGTCGTAGGTCGGGTCGCCCATGCGGCTGGTGGTGAAATCGGCGTTGGTGGCGACATAGCGGTCTTGCTCGACTTGCCGCAGCACCGATGCGCGAAATCGCACCAGCCCAGGATACAGTGTCGCATTCGGCAGCGGCGTGAGAATCTCGGCGTTCAATGACAGCCCGAAGTGCTGATTCACATCGTAAAACATCGCCTGCGATTGCACGATGCGCGTGCCCTGGCGGAAAACGACGTTGCCTTCCATGTAGATTTCCAGCGGCGTGTTTTCCGATTGCACATGCCCTTGGCCGCGGATCTCGGGCTGTTGATCGCCGGTGGTCCAAATCACCATCCGATCGGCCGACACATCGATCGAGCCGAAATCCTTCAAACCGTCGACGATCAGATTCACGCCGGAATTGATCACCGCCACGCGCTCGTTGGCGGGGCCGCTCGGCGCCCAGAAAATTTGCACCGGCATGTCGGTGCGGGGAAAAGCGCGAATTCGCCGAGCGCCGACCGGCGGCGCGGCCGGCGGCGGAACCCTTGTCCCGGGCGTCACCGGTTCGACAAATTGGGCCGGCTCGAGCTGCGACGGCTCGGCATTGAACGAAGACGTCGGTGCGCGATACGCGATCGCATGCACATAAACCGGCGGTTTCGGAGTCGGCTCCCGACCGATCGCTGTGGCATTGATTCTTACCGGCACCAGTGCGACCATCTGCCCCAGCCAATGATCGTCGGTCAATCGGCTGAGAACTGGCGCGACCGGGGCAGCGATGTATCCCTGCATCGACGATCCGTCGGGCGCTGGAGCAACGCCGCCAAACGGGGTTCCACTGTACGGCGGACCGTTGTACGGCGCTCCGTTATACGGCGGTGGAGACGCTCGAAATGCCGGTGGAATTCCGCCCCGCGCTCCGACAGCCGACACAACCGCAACCGGCGGTCCGAGCGTATCGACCGTCACATTCCCTTCGAGATAGACGGTCAGCCGTTGCGGCGAGAACTCGCCGCGGCCGGTCCGCTCGATCCATACGACGGCTTCCTTTCCGTTTGCCGCAAACGAGCCTTGTGTGATCGAGCAATTGCCGGATAGCCACCAAACATCATAAAGCCCTTCGCTCCAGTGTCGGGCCTGCTTTGCGTTGACGACCAACGGATCGTGCGGATCGGCAGGACGCACATCCATCTGCGCTTGGGCCGCGCCGGCGAGCGCGATGAGCCAAACCGCGGCGGCTATGAAGACGCAAGCGGCATTCCGAACGACAAGTCGCCACGATCGCGCGCCGCAGTCCACATTGCGACGGCTTCCGCGGCGCGCGTACGCGCTGGAAGATGCACAATCGATTCGCGCAGCGACATGGAATTGAGGCAAAGACCACCTTGCCGACGCGTAAGCCCGAGCGCGCGACCAACGGCCGAAAGCCGGACCCGCAAGACGAAGAGAGATAGAAAAGCCGTAATCAGAAAAGACTTAGCCCGAAAAAGCGGGCGGATTATAGCGCGAATCGCCCGCCGGAGCAAGGCAGGTTCAGCCTGACGGCAATCGATACAAATCATTGCAGACACATGATTTACAATGCGCATCGAGGATCGCGATTCACCACCGAACGGCCAAACTGCCGATAGCCCGCCGCGCTAGCAAGGAAGTTTGTTGACAGGGCTTCCGTACCAATTCCCTTGCTAGCGCTGCGGGCTTCGGCCAACCCGGTCGTTTAGAAAACGAAAAAGGGCGAGGCTCGCGCCCCGCCCTCTTTCAATTCAACCAATCGCAAATCGACGATCTGACGATCGCCGCCGGCCAGCGCTACTTCGCCAGCTTGTCGGCTTCGGCATAAAACCAGTCAACGCACTTCTGCAGCGTCGGCACGTCCCACGTGTATTCGTATTCGATGGCGATCGGGCCACGAAATCCCTTTTCCTTGAGAATTCTCAGCATCTCGGCGGCCTTGCTTTGACCGGTGCCCCAAGGCACATCGTGCCAGCCGTGCGAATTCGGGCCATCCGGCACGAGATCTTTGAAGTGCAGCGAATAGACCTTCTGACCATACTTCTCGAGCACCACGGCCGGCTCCAAGCCGCTGCGCCTCCAATGGCCGACGTCGGCGCAGAAGCCGATGTGCTTGAGGTCCTTGATCAGATCGTAGGTGTATTCCGGATCCCAATAGCGGCTCGGCTTGGGATGGTCGTGGATGGCTACCTTGATGTGATATTCGCCGGCCAACTTGTCGATCATCGGCAGGGCCCGCGGTTCCGGTTCGCTGACGATTTCCGTAATGCCCAATTTCTTGGCCCAGTCGAACAATTTGCGAGCCTGATCTTCTTGGCTGGAAATGCCGATCACGCCGGTATCGATGATCTTCACATCGGCGGCCTTGGCGATTTTGAGCATTTGTTTGATTTGGGCATCGGTCATTTCGGGGCCCCACTTCGGGCCGCCTTCCTTCGTCAGCGCCTGGCCCGGATAAATTTCGATATAGTGCAAACCGAGTTGCTTGGCGTAGTCGATCGATTTTTCGACGGTGCCATGGGTTGTCCACGATTGCAGCGTGAGTTCCCAGCCGAGCTTTTGGGCGCCGCTGGTGTCGGGCGCATCGGCGGCAAACGCGGGAACAGCGAGCAGGCTCAGCGCGAGCGCAGCAATGGCAAAACGCATGGGATTCTCCTGAGGCATAGGGGCGGGAATCGGAGGCAGGAACGAGCCGCTATTCTAACCACGAATTCTTCGTCCCGAAACCATGCAAGCCGCGCACGAATGAGAATTTCTACCACCGCGTGCCCTGTTGAAGTATTTCGACACGAGAATCTTCGTGTGCCACTGGCCAGCGAAGTCGGCCAGTGCGAGCGCCGCTGGAGTGGGCAATACGCTATTGCACGTTGCCGTTTGCCGAGTGTTCTCCTGCCAGACGCCTCCGAGCCGGAACGTCAACTCGCCGGCCGGCGCTGGCCGACTGCGCTGGCCAGTGCCACACGACCCAGCCAGTGCCACACCGACCAACGTGGCGGAGCCCGTGGGACACAAGCAATCACTCCTAGACAATGGTTGCGGAGTGGGGCGTGGCGAGAAATAATTGGCGCCTGCCCATTTACCGCCACGCTCCACCTCACCCACCGAGGACCTTGCCATGCGTTTGCGCCCGATTTTCTTGGCCTTGTTGTCGCTTTCGATCGTGCCCATGCTCGTCGTTTGCATTCGCGCGGCCGATGAAATCACCTTCGAAGAAGGCATCGAATATAGCAATCCCGACAATCAGCATTTGCAATTGAATCTGGCGACGCCGAAGCAGGCCGAGGCTAAATTGCCCGCCGTGATCTGCATCCATGGTGGCGGATTTCGGGCTGGTGATCGCAAGGATTACAACGGGCTGTGCAAGAAACTGGCCGCCCGAGGCTACGTCGCCGCGACGGTGACCTATCGGCTTTCGCCGAAGTTTCAATTCCCAGGGGCCGTGTTCGATTGCAAGGCGGCCGTTCGCTGGATGAAGGCCAACGCGGAAAAATACCACATCGACCCGGAGAGGATCGGCGTGCTCGGTGGCTCCGCTGGCGGGCATTTGGCGGAGTTTCTGGGCGTCACCGGCGATGTGCCGCGGTTCGAGGGCCCGCGATCGCCCGGCGATCCGTCGAGCCGCGTAGCGTGCGTCGTGAATTATTACGGTCCAAGCGATTTCACGAAGTCGTATGGCAAGAGCGTCGATGCGGCGGTCGTGTTGCCGATGTGGCTCGGCGGCGATTTGAAGCAGGCCTACCATCAACACGTGTTGGCCAGCCCGTTGAACTGGGTGACTCCGGATGCCGCTCCGTCGCTGTTGTTGCACGGCACGCTCGATCAGTATGTCGCATTCGAACAGGCGGTGTGGATGCGTGATCGGCTGAAAGCCTGCGACGTGGAAGTGAAACTCGTGCCGCTGGAAGGGGCGAAGCATGGATTCGGCGGCAAAGACGCCGAGCGGGCGGAAAAAGAAGCCTTCGAATTTCTCGACGCCCATTTGAAAAAGACATCGGCGAACGCCGCGGAAAAGGCGACCGCGGAAAAATAGCCGGCCATCGGTCCGCTTCCGTCGAGCGCTCCGGAGCCCGCAGCGCTAGCAAGGGAATGGTGTCGCCGTCGATAGGCGAACGCTCTCCCTTGCTAGCGCGGCGGGCTGCTTGCTTCTTCGCGATCCGATGCGGTAACGTATCGGCTACAGGCGGCGTCGAATGGGGGTTAATCCACTTCCGATTCACACAATCAAGGAGCGAGCAATGAGTCCCGCCGAAGCGATCAAGGCCGACCATCCGATCAATGAACTGATTGCGAACCGTTGGAGCCCCTACGCATTTTCCGATTCTCCGGTTTCGGCGGATGATTTGCGATCGCTCTTCGAGGCAGCTCGCTGGGCTCCGTCGTCATACAACGAGCAGCCGTGGTGCTACCTCGTGGCGACGAAGGATAATGCCGCGGAATTCGAGCGAGTGCTCTCGTGCCTCGTTCCCGGAAACCAAGCGTGGGCCAAGGCAGCCCCGGTCCTCGCGCTCGGTTGCACGCGATTGACCTTTGCCCGCAACGCGACGCCCAATGCCTGCGCGCTGCACGATCTGGGGCTCGCATCAAGTAATATTTGCTTGGAAGCGACGGCCCGCGGTATTTGCGTCCACCAGATGGTCGGCATTCTGCCGGAGCGGGCCCGGGAAATTTTCCAGATTCCGGCCGACGCTCAAGCATTGACCGGTTTGGCGATCGGCTACCCGGCCGACCCAAGCGTACTGCCTGCCGAACTCGGCCAGCGCGATCGGGCGCGCCGCGGCCGAAAGCCGATCGGCGAATTCCTCTTCACAGGCAAATGGCAGGCAACC
>DATAWG010000011.1 GCA_036267355.1 Pirellulales bacterium
GGCCAAAGTGTAAGCCACGCCGGGAGGGGATCGCCCACTTCGAGCTCGCAACCCGTCTCCGCCGGGCCGGCGGGCCCGGAAATCGAAATTTCGGCCCTCCACCGGCCGGCCCAGGGCAGTTCGAACAGCGCGGCGCGAAAAAGCTTATTGGTGGCGGAAGCCGCCGTCGCCGATTGCGTTAGCACCGCTTGCGGTTGGTCAATCGCGTTGAGACGAACGACCACCGCGACATCGCTTGCCGGTTCTCCGCTGGCCGCGTCTTGCACCAGCACGCTAATATCCACCGGCCCGGCGCGAAGCGGCGTCGGCGACGTGAACGCCGTGATCACATAGTTGCCGTGCCGCTCCGAGAACCGCACCGTGCCGCCGTCGGCAAAGGCGGCGGATGGCCCGCTGAGCCAAATCGCAACCCAAGTCACTGCGCAACGCAAAATTCGCGGCATTCGTCGGCCTAATTCCTCACCCGAATTTCTCACCCGAATTTCTGGCCCTCACCCTGCTCCAACTCCCCCCGGCAGCATTCCGCGCATTTGCATCGGCTGTAAGACAATCCAGATGCCCGCGGCGAACAGTAACCCGATCAAGATCGCCCACGGCAATGCGATGTTGAGCGTTTGGCTTACCGGCACCGATAGGACATTCGCAGGCCGGTTTCGGGCGATGCGAAACGCGGTGTACAGCGACAGCAGCAGGCCAAAGTCCAAACACAGAATCTCCAACCGCGGCAACCAGTTGGCCACCGGCCGGCAACAACTGCAACTCCACTGCGGCGCGCCAAGGACCGATATTCCCATGTCGGCTGCGAATCGTTGCGCCGCCGGAATTGCCGTGTCGTAGCTGCTGAAAAAATGAAATGAGTAGTGCGCCGCCCACATCGAACAGCCGATCGGCACAAGGGCAAAGCAAAAGCGTGTCGCCGTGCGCATCCACCGCTCGTCGAGCGATCCGCACTGCCGGCTGATGGTCGTCGCAACCGCGACGAGCACGATCGGCAGCAGCAAAAGCATGGCGACATAAAAGCCGCTGACGATCGCCAACGGCGAAATCCATCCGAGCCGCGCTTGCAACGCTTGCTCCCACGCGACCACGGGCCCGACCATTCCCGCCGCGTTCGCAAATGCGCCGAACACCAGCACGAGCACGAGCGCGGCCAAATCCGTGCGCCGGCTGAACCGGCCCACGCCCGACCGCGGCCGGTCGCTCCACAGCGATTTGCCCGGCGGAGCAATCAGAATGCCGACGTTGTCGTGCGGGCAAGCGTGAATGCAATCGAGGCAAAACGTGCAGTCCATATTGCTCGCCTTCCGCGGCTGAAAGAGATTCAGCTCGCAACCGGGCACGCCGCTTCCGCCGCGAATGCAGTCCTTCGTCGCGCACGAAGCGCATGTCGCCGGCTCGCGAACCTTGATCTCCAGCGGCGACACGAGCGATTGCACGAAATTGAACTGCCCGATGGGGCAGACATATTTGCAAAACGCGGCCCCGCGAAACAGGGAATCGATCGCAAACGCGGCGACGAAATAGCCGACCGCGATCCATGCCGTCCAGCGCGGGCTATCCCACAGCGCGAACGCTTCGTAGGCCCATAGAAATAGCCCCACCAGCGCGACCGCCAGCCACTTGCTCCGCAGCCACCGGGGCCAATCATGCGTGGCGGGCAACCATCGCCGTGCAAGCCTGCGCGGCAGCGTGAAGGGGCAGGCCATGCAGAAGAAATTCCCGCCGACCAAAAGCGACAACATCAAAAGCCCTCGCCAATGAATCCAGGGCAGCACGCCGGCGAGATTCATCGGTGCGATTTGCGGCCCGCGCAGCCCGTCGACAATCATCAGGGCCGCGAGCAGAAACAGCGGCGCTTGCGCGAGCGTGCGCGAATGCCGCCATTTCAGCAATCGGCCCAATAGCGGCTGTTGCAACAAGTCCAGGCCGCGATAGCCCGCGCTGCGCGATACGATCGTGCGTTGCTTAGCCGCCCGCGGATATTTTCGGCGGGCCCCGTCGCCGTACAAAAGTTTGACACCGATCGAAAACATCGGCACCAGAAACGCGATCGACCCGGGCACCCACATGATCGCGCCGGCCGCCTTTTGATCCGCAATCGCCGACAATCCGCCAAGCCGCGGCACTTCCGCATAATAGGGATAAAGAAGCGTGCCGGAAAATGTGATCAATGCCGAGAGCACCGTATTCTGCACGTCGGCCAGAAATAAATACGGCACGAGAATCCAATTCGATCGCCGCAACCGATAGGGATACGGCCGCACGACGGGGAACCAGAACAGCAACCCCGTGCCGAAAAAACAGGCGTGCTCGACGTAGTGCCAATTCTGCGAGCGCAGCGCGAGTTCGTAGGCCGGTGGCCAATGCCACAGCCACGTCGCGGCGACGAACAGCAATAGCGCCACTGCCGGCTGCGTCAACGCATTGAATGTCTGCCGCAACGAGCGATTGCGCATCAGCGGCGCGATCCAAACCGTGCGCACCGGTTCGGGCAGGCCGCGCAGCAGCGGAACGAGCGGCGCTCCAAGCCAAACCAGCGGCGGCGCGACCATCATTAGAAGCACATGCTGCACCATGTGAACCGCGAGCAGCAGCAAGGCGAAGGGCTCGATCGGCGACGCCAGCGCGAGATAGATTGCAATCAATCCACCGCAAAATGCGGCCAGCCGGCCGGCCGGCCATCGTGCAGCCGACGTAACAGGCACACGCCGTGTGCCGTGGCGCTCCCAGGCATGGTCCGCGCCATGCGGGGCAGACGGCACACGGAGTGTGCCTGCTACAGTCCGCGCCGGGCGGCGCCGCAAAAGGAGCCAGCCGCGAGTGTAGATCACCGCGACGACGGTCAGAACCAGCCACAGCCACGGCTCAGCCGGCCAGGAACGCAGCGCGGCATCAAGCGTCGGATTCATGGCCGCGGTGCAGTCGCAAGGGGTCGCCGACCAGCCACCGCCTGAACCGGCGGTTCATGCTTCGGCGGTTCGTCGTGCGTCGGCTGTTGGGCCGGCGGTTCGCCGTCGGGGCGCAATCGCGACAGGAATGCGACGAGCGTCGCCATCTCGCCCGGATTCATTTCCTTGCCATAGGCCGGCATATTGCCGCCGCCCGGGGTGCCATTGCTGATCTGGTCGATTAGTTGGTCGCGTGTCAGCCGGGATGCGACACTCGTCAGATCGGGCCCGCGACGTCCACCGATGCCATCGATCGCGTGGCAATTGCGGCAACTTTTGTTTTGAAACACGGCGGCTCCCATCAATTCCATCGGCGGCGTTTTTAGCAGGAGGTGTTCGGGAATCGGATCGCCGCTCCAGGCATTCATTTTCGGCGACCAGGGCGATGCCGTGCCTTCGTAGGTCAAAATCCCCAGCAATGTGTAAATCACCACGACACCGAGCACCGCCACGGGCCGTCGGCTCGGCGCACGTTCGCCGCGGTTCGACACCAGCGGAACCGCCAGCAGCACCGCAATGAGCATCAGCGGAAACACGAGCATGATAAATGTTTCCCAGGACGGCGGGCTCAACGAAAGCAGCGCGAATAGCCACAAGAAGGGCCATTCCGGCCGCGGATTGGCGCCCCCCATCGTCGGATCGGGCGGCCCGCTGGGCCCCTTTGGGCCGACAATGGCGGCAATCACCACGACAACGGCCACCGCGATCGCCGAGACAAACGCGTCTTTCAGCATCGCGTCGCCGAGAAACGGAACTCCCTTGTCGTGCACTTCCTTCTCGTACGCCGCGTCGTAGGTCTTCGGATCGACAAGTTGCCCCGGCACCGGTGGAACACTCACGCCGCGCGTCAGAATCAGCCACAGATGCACGCCCAGCAGCAAGAGCAACGCTCCCGGAATGATGAACACGTGCAGCGCGAAGAATCGGCTCAGCGCGGCCCCGCCGATGATCGGCCCGCCAAACACCAAGTGTACCAATTGCGGCCCGACGCCCGGCACTCGGCCGGCCATCGCCCCGCCCACCGCCAAGCCCCAATACGCATCCGGATCCCATCGCAACACTTGCCCGGTGAAAAACATTCCCAACGTGCAAAGCAACAGAAACACGCCGGTGAGCCAGGTCAGTTCGCGCGGATATTTATAGGCCCCCTGCAAGAAAACTTGCGTCATGTGGGCCAGCACCATCACGACCATGCCCGAGCCGGCGTAGTAGTGCAACGACCGCAAGAACCAACCGAGCGGTTGGTCGTAGTTCAAATACAACAGGCTATCGTAAGCCCGATCGGCGGAGGGCACATACACGAGCGCCAAAGCGATGCCGGTGAGAATCTGCAACAGCAGCAGAGTGAGCGATGCGCTGCCGAACACATACCACCAGCCCATCGGTCCGGCGGCGCCTTTTGGTATCGGATGCTTCAAGATCGGCAGCAGCGACCCCCTGAAGCTGAGCCGGGCATCAAACCAATCGCCGATTTTCGATAGCCAACTCGTCATCGTCGGTTTCCTCTCCAAGCACACGTAAGGCCGTGGGCGTGGCACTCCTCGAACCACCGGCCGAAGCCAGCGCCGCGCGCGGCTCGGGTTGAATCAAGCGGATTTCGGTTCATCTTTGAGCGTGTCTTGCAAGGTCGGAAAGCGTGGGGCTTGGATCTGCAGCCGCCCGCCGCTGATGCGCCAGATGCATTGAAACAGTCCGCGGGGCGGAGGCCCTGAAGCCCGCTCGCCGTCGGCATAGTAAACGCCGCCATGGCAGGGGCACATGAACAGGCCCGACTCGGGAAACCATGTCACGGGGCAACCCAAATGGGCGCAGTTGATTGCCAGCACCAAAAATTGCGCCCCATTCTGAGCAATGGCTCCTTCGTTGCGCACGAACACGCCCGTGTGCGCTGTAACGCCGTCCCAGGGCTGCCGGAGCGGGTTGTCGAATGTCACCAAGCGGGTTTCCCCTTTTCGGAAACCTGAGATCGGTCCGAGATCGATCCACGGCAGCGTCGTCGGTTCCGGAGTTCGGAAGAAATAGCCGATGATCGGCACACTTGCCAGTGCGGCTGCCACGCCGCCGGCGGCGAACGTCAGGCGGCGGAAAAACGAGCGCCGCACCGGCAGCCCGACGTCGGAACCGCTCGTCGGGCGATCGAGATCGGAAGGTTTGGTTTTGATTGTGGTCATGATTTCCGGCGGTTGCAGTTTGCCGCCGATTTGCTGGACAGATTCGTTGGCGACGAACTATTTTTCGTGCGCCGTTTCGGCGGCCGATCCGGGGTTCCGCCATTCACCAATAAGCGCGACGATCTCGTCGATCTCGGCGGACGTTAATGGTTTGAAATCGGCCGGACGTTTTCGAGCCGATTGATAGTCGGGCATGCCGAGGTCGGGCCGCCCGGTGATGATGTTCCGCCTTAGAAATTGATTGCTGGCGAGCGCCAGGAATTGGGGGCTATTAATTGCACCAGCACCTGCCCCTTCGCCATTCTTACCATGACATCCGGCGCAGGCTCGCGCGAAAACGGCGCTGCGACTTGCGCCAGACTTGCTGGTCTCATCGGGCGCCTCAGGTGCCGGCTCCAGGTACGATGGCGTGCCCAGCGGCGCGGGCTCAACTGCGCCCCAGAGCGGTGCGATGCCGCCAGCATCTTCGACCACTTTTGTTTCCTCATTGGCGTTTGGCGCCGGTTCGATGATCCGATACTTGGTTCCCTTGATCTGAAAAACGAGCACTTGAATCTGCGCGGCGGTAAGCCGGCCGCCATGCAAGTTGTCGAAGCCGGGCATCGGCGTTTCGGATCGGCCGGCCGAGATGACTTCTTGCAAAGTTTCTTGCGGCACGATTGCCCGGAAGAGTGGGTCATTGAGCGGCGGAGCGGGGCCTAACGTGCCGTTCGCCCCGTGGCATGCGGCGCAATGCGTCGAAAAAAGAGCCGTGAAATCCAGCACGCTTTCCGGCATGACGGGCCGGTCGGCCGGCTTCGGTTTGCCCGGCAGATTCGCTCCCGCGGTTACGACCCAAATGGCCGTGCCGATCAGACACACCGCTGCGATTGCCAGCGATGCGCCGATGCCTTTCCTCGATTTCGCGGAACCGTCCGTCATGCGATTAGTTCACAAATGGGGTTACAACGGTCTTCGTGGGCCAACCGCGCCTCGTGTGCCACTGGCTCTGCCGGCGCTGCATTTCTGAATCGGGTTGCGATTACAGCTTGTTGGGCGTCAAAAAACACTGGCGGAGCCAGTGGCACACCGCCGGCACAAACACGGGCAATGGCACACGACAACACTCCCTTGCTAGCGCTGCGGGCTCGGGGGGATGCTTTCTCCGATGCGGGCGGTATCCGGGCCGCGGCCGGCGGGAGGCACCCGAATCTGTTCCGATCGAACCACTACGATCGATGCCGCGATGCCGAATACAAATTGCGAGGCAATATACCACGGCCAATCGACCCGTTCTCGCAATATGGGATTCACCACGCCCATGAGGCTGAAACTGGCCGCCGTCCACAGCACGGGCATCAATAGCGCGCCCCACGACATCGGTCCGGGAATCACCGGCAACCGCGGCAACAAAATGCCGAACAGCGTGCCGAACACCAGCGACGTAATGCCATGGATCACCAGCGCCGTCGCCAGCCAGTGGGCATGGTATTGCTGCAATTCCGCAGTCGGCAATTTAGCGAGCCCCGGCAGCACCATCGCGGCCAGCAGGTTTGCCGGATACCAAATGCCATGCTGCGTGGCCCAACCCCAAATCGCGGCCGGTATCGGCATCAACACGCCGCCCGCCACGCCCGCAATGGCGCCGGCGAGAAAATGCGGCAACCGCCGCAGCCGCATCACCATAATCGCCACGACGAGCCCGAACACGAATTGCGAGAAAATAAAACTCGGCCAATCCAACTCCTTTCTCAGGATCGGGCTGACGACGAGTATCCCGAGAAACGAGAATCCAGTCCAAAGCACGGGCATCAGCAACCCGCTCCACGCCATCGGCTTGGGAACAAACGGCAGCGTCGGCAACAGCACACCGTAAAGCAGCCCAGCCACCAGAGACATTGCGACGTGGATAAACATCGCCGCAATCAAAAGCGACAGGTGGAAGTTTTCGGCATCGGCGATGCTCATTTCGGCGAGCCCCGGCAGCACCATCCCGGCCAGCAGGTTGACCGGATACCAAATCCCGTGGTGACTGATTAGTCCCCACAGCAAGGCTGGCACGGGCATGACCGCTCCGCCCAATAGTCCGCCTTTCACGCCCGCCGAAACCGGGTGCACCATCACGGGCAGTTGCACGCGATACCCCGGCACTCCTTCGTGCATTTGCTCGACGGCTCCACTGCGGGCAACGATCGGCTTAGGGCGCTCCGTCGGGGGGACGAACTCTTCGTGAAAGTGGCCGCGGCCGGGGAGCAACTCGGCGATCCACAAACCCAATCCGATTGATAGGACCACTGCTCCGACAATGATCATGGCGATACCGAACACGATGCCCGCGGCCAACAAGCAAACGCCCAGCGCAAGCACCATCGGCGCGGCGGTCGAAGTGGGCATCTCGACCGAATCGAGCGTTTCGCGTAGGTCAGGCTTTCCAGCCTGACGCGCGTCGGAACCAGGTTGTTCGGGAATTGGCATGCGATCAAATTTCCTTAGCCGGCCGCCGACACCGGCAAAAAAGAGGCTGGCGCAAAGGGGTCGGGCACATTTTTCGGCGTTGTCCATCGCCGCACTTCAGGCCTCTCAGGGCCGAAAAATGAGCCAGTCCCCGGGGAATTCACCTTCCGATCAAATACACCACCGTGAATACCACGATCCAAACACCATCGACGAAGTGCCAGTACCAGCCGACCATTTCGGTGCCGAGATGGTTCTCGGAAGACACGCGTCCGCGCAGCCCGAGCAACAGCACCACCGCCATCGCGATCACGCCACAGGTGACGTGCAGGGCGTGGAAGCCAACCAGCGTGTAAAACGTGGTGCCGAAAAGGTTGCGGCTGATCGTGAGTCCTTCGCGCACGATCAAATCGTGCCATTCGTAACCGGTTCCGGCGAGAAATGCCACTCCGAGCACGATCGTCGCCAAAAGCCAGGCGAGAAATGCTCCCTGGCCGCCGGCGCGCAGCCGCCGCTCGGCCTGATGGATCGTGAAGCTGCTGGAAAGCAGGCAAATCGTCGTGCCGATCACGAGCGGCAGCGAAAGGACCGCCGGCGTCGGCCCGACCGCGTCGCCATGCAGGAAAGCGAGGTAGGCCACGACCAGCGTGCTAAAAAACGCCACCTCCGAAAGCAAAAACGCGAGCATACCCCAGCGCACCGGCCCAAGGGCCCGCGGCTCCGGAATCAGTTCCGACCGATCGTGCGGCAGGCTCTCGATTTCCGCATGTTCTTCAGCCATCAGTTCCTCAATCGCTTTCCGTCTTCAAAGTAGCAGGCACACTCCGTGTGCCGTCTGCCTCCGGCCGTGCGCTGCGCATAGAGCAGCGCCGACGGCATACGGAGTATGCCTGCTACGTTAGACGGCACACGGAGTGTGCCTACTACGTTGGACGGCACACGGAGTGTGCCTGCTACGATGGGACCGACGGTTGTCATTCGTATTTCCAATCGGGATCGTCGGGGTGCTTCAAATCCCACAGCGGGCGGCGGCTGCGGACCACGGGGACTTGCTCGAAGTTGTACGCCGGCGGCGGCGAGGTGGTCGACCATTCCAAGGTCCAGGCGTTCCAAGGATCGTCGCCCGCCGGCTCGCCGAACCAATAAGACCACGTCAAATTGACGATCAGCAGCAGGAAACTCGGCACCTGGATCAGCCCGCCAATCGTGGTCAGCTGATTCCAGATCGTCCAGCCCCGGTCGGCATCGTAGGTGTAGATGCGGCGCGGCATTCCGAGCACGCCCGAAATGTGCATCGCCCCAAACGTCATGAAGAAACCGATGTAAAGAATCCAGAACTGCCATTTCGCGATTCGCTCGGAAAGCATTCGGCCGGTCACCTTCGGATACCAATAGTGAATGCCGCCGAGCGTGCCGAACAGCGTGCCGCCGATCAACACCCAGTGGAAATGGCCGACGACGAAATAGCTGTCGTTCAACTGGAAATCGAAGGGCGCGGCGGCAAGCATGATGCCCGTCAATCCGCCGATCAGAAACATCGAAAGGAAGCCGAACGCATAGAGCATGGGCGAGGCGAAGCGAATCCGCCCGCCATACATCGTGGCGAGCCAATTGAAAAATTTGATTCCCGTCGGCACCGAAACCAACAGGCTGCTGGCGATGAAAAACAAATTTTCGAATCGGCCCAGGCCGACCGTGAACATGTGGTGCGCCCAAACGCCGAGGCTGATAAATGTAATCGCGGCGGTCGCAGCCGCCATGAACTCGTAGCCGAACAGCACCTTCCGCGAAAACACGGGAATGATTTCCGAAATGATTCCGAACACCGGCAGAATCAGGATATACACTTCCGGATGCCCGAAGAACCAAAACATGTGTTGCCACAGGATGGCCGAGCCGCGGGTTTGCGGATCGAAGAAATGGCTTCCCAAATTGCGATCGAGCAACAGCATGATGAGCGCCGCCGTCAGCGGCGGGATGGCGAACAGGATTTCGATGGCGGTCCACAAAATCGTCCAGACGAAAAACGGCACCTTGCGCAGCTCCATGCCGGGGGCCCGCATTCCCAAAATCGTGGCGACGAAATTCACGCCGCCGGAGATCGTGCCTACGCCGTTGACCACCAGCCCTAGTGCCCACAGATCGGTCGCCGCGCTGCGGGCAAACACATGCGCCGTCAGCGGCGAGAGGGCATACCAACCGATGGCCGGGGCGCCGCCGGTCAAGAAGCTTGAATACACCAGCAAACCGCCGAAAAGCGTGGCCCAAAATCCCATCGCATTCATCCGCGGAAAGGCCATGTCGCGAGCGCCGATCATCAGCGGCACGAGATAGTTGCCCATCCCGATCAAAATCGGCATGCCCACCATGAACACCATCGTGGTGCCGTGCATCGTGAATAATTGGTTGAACAGGTCGGGATCGATGACCGTGTTGCGCGGATAGAAGAGTTGCAGCCGCATCAAGATGGCTTCGATCCCCCCGATCACCAGAAACACGATGGCCATCAACACATACATGATGCCGATCTTCTTGTGATCGACCGTGGTCACCCAATCGTGCAGTACGGCGGTCCATGATCGGCGGGCCGGCTCGACGCGTGTTTCGGATCGTGGTTCGGCGATGGCCATGGAAGAAGGCTTGAGGCTGAAGGCTATACAGGCTAAAGACGACGCAGCAGGCACACGCCGTATGGCGTCTTTACGTAGCAGGCATACTCCGTATGCCGTCTGCCCCGCTCGGTGCGCACGCACCGCGGAGTGCAGACGGCACATGGAATGTGCCTACTACGTAAGACGGCACGCGGAGCATGCCGATTGCAGTGGGCGAATTCATTTCAATCCTCGCAAATAGGCGACGACCAAAGCCAGTTGGCGGTCGCTCAATCCGAAGGCCGGCATCAAGCAGCCGGGCTTGATCGCTTGTGGGTCGGCGATCCACTTCCGGAGTTGCACTCCCTCGGGATCATTGGCGATCATCCCCGAGGCGAGCGTCTTGCGGCTCATCAAGTGGGTCAGATCCGGGGCGTAGCTGCCGCGCGCCATCGTGCCGCGGATGCGATGGCAGTTGACGCACGAGAGCGACAGGAACATCGCTTTGCCGTCGGCATCGGGCGGGTTTTCCGCCGCGGGCTTCTGCTGGGCATCGAGCCACTCCTGAAATGCATGGGGCGAATCGACCACCACCCGCTGCAGCATGTTGGCGTGCTGCGTGCCGCAGTATTCGGCGCACTGGCCGACGAACAATCCCGGCTGATCGGCCGAAAACCACATCGAATTGATTTGCCCCGGCACGAGCGCGGTTTTGCCGGCCAGCCGCGGCACCCAAAAGCTGTGATACACGTCGGCCGATTTGAGCGTCAGAAACACGCGGCGCGGCGTCCCCTTTTCGCTGACGGGGATGTGCAGTTCGTTGGCCGTCACAATGCCGAGCGGCTTGCCGTCGTAGGTGTCGTAGGTGTATTCCCACCACCATTGCCGGCCGACGACCGTGACAAACAGCGTGCTGTCGCCCGGCTGGGGCTGCGGCGCGGGGAGATCGACTTCCCACAGTGTGCGGGCACAAACCAGCACGATCACCACCACGATCAAGAGCGGCGCGGCGGTCCAGGCGATCTCGATCGGCGCACTACCATAGAGTTGCGGGGGTTCGCTCGTGGCAACGTCGGATTTACGGCGTCGAAAGCGAAAGATCGAATAAAACAGCACCGTTTCCACCACCACGAAGATGAATCCCGTGATGGCGAAAATCAGGATCGCCAGATTATGAATCGATTGCGCCGGCGGCGAGGCCGGACTGAAAATCGACGCATTTTGGGTTGCTGCATCTGCCGCCGCAAGCAATAGGGCCCCAGGCATTCCATCGCTCCGGATCGAGATATCGCCTGTTTCGCCGCGGTATCATGGCTGCACGAAAAATAATCCGCCATTGCGGCGCCCCTTGCTAACGCTTCGGGCTTGTGTGGCCAGCGCACACTAGCCCGAAGCGTTAGCGAGGGAGCGAGACCAAGCGGCGACGTTATTTTCCGGCCCCATCGGACCGTGAACGCGCTTCCTCGAAACACTGGATCTTTCCAAGGGCGGCACGACGGATTGTCAATCGCGCGCGCCGAAACGTCAAGTGCCGATTCGTCGCCGAAGGCAAACTCCGACAAGCGGCAATTCACCGGCTGGGAGCGATTCGGAGTCGGCCAACTTGAACCGCGCCGCTCCATATTAAGCTGAACGAACGCGATTCCGTCGCATGCCGTCCAGCCGGCACAATAATTGCTCGCTACTTCGCGACCGTTTTTTCGCGACTCTTGCAACACGCGCAAATGAACGATGCACAGGCGCTTTACGCTTGGATTTAACTGTCCACACCGCGCGGGATCGATCGGGATGCCCGATAATTCGCTGCAAGCATGCCCCGCCGCCAAGCCGAGAAACGGGCGTTTCGACCCGGTCGTTTTTCTCGCGGTCTGCGCGGCGATGTCGGCCGTCGGGTGCGGAAAGCGAAATGCCTACGTTCCGCCGCCACCTCCTGCGGTTGTCGTCGCCACTGCCGAGGTGCACAACGAAACTCTCTATCACGAATTTCCCGGCACGACCGAAGCGAGCCAAACGGTCAGCATCGTGCCGCGTGTGCTGGGCTACATCGACAGCATCCATTTCACCGACGGCAGCACGGTTGCCAAAGACCAATTGCTGTTCGTGATCGATCCGCGCCCGTATCAAGACGCCTACGATGTCGCGGTGGCGCAAGTGAATGTCGCCCAAGCTGCGTTTGATGAGGCGAAGGCAAACTATGCGCGCGGTCTCGAGGTCGCCAAAACGCCCGGCGCCATCAGCAAGCAACAACTCGACACCTATAAGGCGGCCGCGGAGCAGGGCGAAGCGAATCTCAAACTCGCCCAGGCCAATGCCGCCAACGCCAAACTAAACCTCGACTTCACGCATATCACGGCGCCCATCCGCGGCAAAATCGGCCGCCGCCTGGTCGATATCGGCAATCTGGTGACTGCAAACATCACCCAGCTTACAACCATCGATCAGTACGATCCGATGTATGCCTATTTCAACGTCAGCGAGGCCGATTTTCTGGCCTACCTGAAGCGCGAGCGGCATGATACCGGAGCGGGCCAACCCGCGTCGCCCGAGTCGAATCCGCCGACCGCAATGCCCGGGTCGAACGCCGCGTCGCGGGCACCATCGCAGCAATCATCTTCGCAGCAGCCCACTTCGCAGCAGCCCGCGGCGAACGATGCGCAGCCGCCCGCCGCCGCACCAAACACGGCCAGCGGCACCTCCGGCCCAGCGACGGCCAAGAAAAACGTCATCTCGACCGCAAAACCAGATCAGAGCTCGCACATCGAACCATCCGCTCAAACGGAAAAACACGCCGTCGAAATGGGCCTTTCCGACGAAACCGGCTACCCGCACAAGGGAACCATCGATTTCGCCGATAATCAGGTCAACCCCGCGACCGGCACACTCTTATTGCGCGGCGTGTTCTCCGATCCGCCGCCGTATGTGTTGGCGCCGGGGCTGTTCGTTCGCATCCGAGTGCCGATCGGCGTCGAGCCCAATGCGCTGCTCGTGCCCGACCGCGCCCTGGGCACCGATCAGCAGGGGAAGTATCTGCTCCTCGTTCGCTCGGATCATGTCGTCGAGCATCGCGCGGTCAAGACCGGCGCGCTGGTCGATGGCGACATGCGGATTATCGACAGTGGACTGAAGCCCGGCGAGCAAGTCATCGTCGAAGGATTGCAGTTCGCTCGGCCTGGGTCGAAAGTCAATCCGGTCTCGCAGGCCGAGGCGGATGCACAGTCGCAGCAGACCCCGGCTTCGGGCGCGTCTCCCCCTGCCACCAACGCTCCGCAAAAGTAAAGGCGAAAGCACTGGCCGCTTGATCCCATGTTCTCCCGATTCTTCATCGAACATCCGGTGTTTGCCAACGTCATCGCCGTGTTGACGTTGGTGTTCGGCGGGGTAACGGTGTTCGAATTGCCGATCGAACAATATCCCGATATCACCCCTCCCACCGTGCAGGTGACCACGACCTATCCCGGCGCAAGCGCGCAGGTTGTCGCCGACACGATCGCTTCACCCATCGAAGAGCAAGTCAACGGCGTCGAACACATGCTCTATATGTCGTCGACCTCGGCCAGCGACGGCTCATACACGCTCATCGTCACTTTCGACGTCGGCACCGACCCGAACATGGATCAGGTGCTCGTGCAGAATCGGGTGCAAACCGCATTGCCGCTGTTGCCGCCGGAAGTGCAGCTCGAGGGCGTGGTGACGCAAAAACAATCGACCGACATCGTGATGTTCGTCACGCTCACCTCGCCGAATAAAGAATACGACAGCCTCTTTCTCAGCAACTATGCCACGATCAATGTTCAAGACCCGCTGACGCGGCTGCCGGGCGTCGGGCAAACGAAAGTCGTCGGGGCGGGCCAATACAGCCTGCGGATGTGGCTCGATGCCGACAAACTCACCGCGCGGAATATCACCACGCAGGATGTCGTCACCGCGGTGCAGCAGCAAAATGTTCAAGTGGCGGCCGGCATCATCGGCGAGCCGCCGACCAAAGCCAAGCCGGGATTTCAATACACCGTCAGCACGCTCGGCCGGCTCGTCACCCCCGAACAATTCGGCGACATCATCATCAAAGTCGCGCCCGGCCCATCGGCCCAAATCACGCGGGTCAAAGACGTTGCCCGCGTCGAACTGGGCGCCCAAACCTATAGCGAATATTTCCAGGTGAACGGCAAGCCGGCCGCCGGCATCGCCATCTTTCAGCTTCCCGGCGCCAACGCGCTCGACGTGGCGAAACGCGTCAAGGCGGAAATGGAAAAGCTCAAAGGCCGCTTTCCAAAAGGACTGGTCTACGACATCCCGTTCAACACCACGCTCTTCGTCTCCGCCGCGATCGACGAAGTGTATTGGACCCTGGCCGAAGCCGGCGTGCTCGTGCTGTTCGTCATCCTGATGTTCTTGCAAGATTGGCGAGCGATCCTGGTACCGGCCACGACCGTGCCCGTCACCATCATCGGCGCCTTCGCCGCGATGTATGCCCTCGGTTTCACGATCAACCTGCTGACGATGTTCGGCTTGATCCTGGCCATCGGCATCGTGGTGGACGATGCGATCGTGATCGTCGAAAACGCGTCGCATCATATCGAAGAGGGGATGGACCCCAAGCCCGCGACGATCAAGGCCATGAACGAATTGCTGGGCCCGATCATCGGCATTACGCTCGTGCTCGCGGCCGTGTTTCTGCCGGCATCGTTCTTGGGCGGCATCACCGGCCAGCTCTATCGCCAGTTCGCCCTGACGATCGCAGCCACCGCGGTCATCAGCGCCACCAATGCGCTCACGTTGAAGCCGGCTCAATGCGCGACGTATCTCCGCAAGCCGTCGGGCCGGAAGAAGCTATTCATTTTCCGCTGGTTCAACAAAGTGTATGGCCGCGTCGAGAAGAGTTATGAGCGGGCCGTGGGCTGGGTCGTGCGCCATGCGTCGATCATGATGCTAGGCTATGCCGTGCTGCTGGGGCTCGCGGCATGGGGATTCTTTGCGCTGCCCACCGGCTTTCTGCCGACCGAGGATCAAGGCTACTTTGTCATCAGCGCCCAATTGCCCGACGCCGCCTCGCTGAATCGGACCGAGGAAGTCGTCGAAAAGCTGAACGAAGTTGTCGGCTCGACGCCGGGCGTCCAAAACGTGAACGCCATCAACGGGCAGAATGTGGTCGACGGCACCGTTTCCTCCAACGCCGCGGCATGCTATGTCACCTTCAAGGATTGGAGCCAACGCAAAACGGCAGCCGAAAGCCAAGCCGGCGTGCTGGCTCACTTGGCGAAGGAATTCGCGAAAATTCCCAACGCCCGAATTCTGGCCTTTCCACCCCCGGCGATTCGCGGCCTGGGCGTCTCGGGCGGATTCCAAATGGAAGTGCAGGATACCGGCAACCTGGGGCTGAACGAGCTCGGCGGCATCACGAACTCGATCGTGGCGGCCGGCAACGGTCAGTCCAACCTGCGGGCGCTAAACACTACCTTCAGCGCCAACGTTCCGCAGCTTTATCTCGATATCGATCGCAGCAAAGCGCAATCGCTCAATGTGCCGCTCAACCTGGTGTTCGACACATTGCAGACCTACTTGGGTTCGACGTATGTCAACAATTTCAATGAATTCGGCCGCACCTTTCAGGTAACCATCCAAGCCGACGCCAATTTCCGCGATAAGACTTCCGATATCACACGCTTGGAAGTGCGCAACAATACCGGCGGCATGGTTCCGCTCGGCACGCTGCTAAAGGTGCAACGCACGCTCGGGCCCACCACCGTATTGCGATACCAACTCTACCCCGCCGCCACGATCACCGGCCAAACCGCTCCCAACATCAGTTCCGGGCAGGGGCTCGACTTGATGGAGCAAATCGCCCAAGAAAAACTTCCGCCGGGCGCCAGCTACGAATGGACCGCCATGGCCTACCAGGAAAAACTGGTGCGCAATCAGGCCATCTACGTGTTCGGGCTGGCCGTGTTGCTTGTGTATCTCGTTTTGGCGGCGCAATACGAAAGCTGGATTCGCCCCATGGCCGTGATTCTGGTGGTGCCGCTGGCGCTATTGGGGACGGTGACGGCCGTGGCCCTGCGCGGCATGGACAACAATATCTACACCCAAATCGGCATCGTGCTGATCATCGCCTTGGCGAGCAAGAATGCGATTTTGATCGTCGAATTCGCGAAGGACTTGCGGGCCGCGGGGCACGGCATCCTGCAAGCGGCCACGGAGGCGGCCCAAAAGCGATTCCGCCCGATCATCATGACCTCGCTGGCGTTTATCTTGGGCGTGTTTCCGCTGGTGATCGCCCAAGGGGCCGGCGCGGCGAGCCGGCAATCGCTGGGCACGGCCGTCTTCGGCGGCATGATCGCCGCCACGTTTCTCACGATTTTCTTCGTGCCCGTGTTCTTCATTCTCTGCCAAAGCATCAGCGAATGGTGGAGCGGCGCCCCGGAAATTGCCACCAAACCACCAGAAGACGAAGGCGAACGAGAACGAGGGAGACCGAACGGCTGAGCTAGGCCGGGCGACGACAATTGTAGCAGGCACACTCCGTGTGCCGTCCGCGTCCTACGGCGGGTCGCGCGAAGAACAGCGCCGACGGCACACGGAGAGCTTGTAGCACCCGCGTTCGTTAGCCGCGGCACTCGTGCCGCGCGAGACTTAACTCAATCGCTTCAGCGCTCGCAGGGCTTCTTCGGCGGTTTCGATGCTGCCGACTTTCTGGATCAGGGCCTTGGCGGCGAGCAATGCTTCGATGTCCAAGCCGTTTCCACCCGTCTTGGCTCCGGACACCGCTGCTGCCGCAGCTCGGCCACGCTTGCCGCGACGGCGATAACCGGCCGCGCTCAGCGTCGTGCTCACCTGGGCCGAGGAAACATGAACGCCTTCCTTGGCAAGTTCGGCGATGATGTCCTTCGGCCGAACCTTCTTGCCCATCGCCTTGGCCGCATCGCGAATCCGCTGGGCCTTGTTCACCTTGCCGGAATGAGGAGCGCCGGAATGAGGAGCGCCGGAATGAGAGGCGCCAGTTGCGGTAACGCCCGCTTGCCGGCCGCGCTTGCGAAATCCGCCGGCGTTGAGCGCCTTGGCGATCTGGGTGTAACCGACCGTGACACCTTTTTCCTTGAGAGCGGCCACGATGTCGCGCGGGCGAAACTTGCCGAGTTGTTTCGCCGTTTGACGGATCAGATCGGCCTTGGCCGTTTTGCCTTCTCCGCCGCTATGTTCCGATGATTCTGAAGCTGCCGTTCTACTACGCTTTGCCATTGCTGGGCTCCTATCAACAAAAAAAAGGGTTCGCTCAACCCAAATTCTATGACATTCGCCCCGCGCGCCTAGTGGCACTTTCGGACATTCTTGTGAAATACCCTCACCGAGGAAGTAACTAATTCGATACTCCGCCCGACCGTTCGCCGACGAGAACACTAGCCCGAAGCGTTAGCGAGGGAGAAACCGCCAACCGCCGCTCCCTCCAGGGCAATCGCATCAAAATCTGCGGGCCAGGGCTAGTGATACCAGACCCATGACCAAAGAGTTTTCTATTTGTGCACTTGCCGCCGGGAAAGCGGAGCGAAAAATGGCAGTCCGAGAAATCGATGGGGCAATCCCACACTTGGTTTTCCGGGCGGCCATTCTTTGCACGGCAAGCGATTAAACAAGTGAACAGGCCGACCAGTTTTTTGCAACCCGAACGCCAGCACTAGCCTTTTCCGTCAAAGCTTGATGCGATTGCCCCGGCGCTCCCGCGCTGACGCTTCGGGCTAGTGTTCGCTAGAAGTTCGCATGCCACCGTCAGAGGATTGTCACATGCAAAGAATCTCTCGCGCTGAGCATAGTCTCGGGGAGTGTAATAAGAAGTCGTCCATCGGCATCGGCCGCGATTGAAACATTCCCTGCGATCGCCTTCCCGTTCATGGCAACCTGAGCGGAGCGTGGCTTCTTTTTCGCGTCGCCTGCGAGGGCCAACGTGGTTAGCCGCAATTTGCCGTATTTCACTTCGATCGTGGCCGTGTGAGTATGATCCGTCTTTTTCTGAGCAAACGTGCCCCAGCCTTCGGCGGTGGTGAACGGAGCTTTGAAATTCTCCGGCGTCAATCGCGGCGCGAAGCCGAGATGCCCCTCGGGTCCATGATGTTCGTAGCCGCAGGCCGCGAGGAACACGCCGTAGCTGGCCATCGCGCGAGAATAATGGTCGCTACACTCGATTTCGTTGTAAGGATTCCGCAGCTTCGCGCTGTAGCGGTCGTGAATCGCGCGGCTGACGGACAGACCTTCGAGCAATAGGTTTTCCCACAGCATGTGGCCGGCCGCTTGCCACTCGAAGCCCGACATGCATTCGTTGAAATACATGGCCGACCAGGCGCCGCCGCCGCCGATTTGCCGTTCGTGACGGAACGGAAATGTCACCATAATCAGGCCGCCGTCTCCCGGCATGGCATACCATCGGCCGGCCCGTTTGACATCGCGAAACGGCCCGACGTCGGGCGTGAAATTATAGTTCCACAGCGACTTGAGCGCCGCCTCCGCGTGCTCCGCATCCATCACTCGGCCGAGGTTCACCTGATCGGCCCAGCTTTGCCCGAATACCTGATCGATATGACATCCATCGTACGAGCCGACCTCATTTGGATGCCGCGGATCGCCGATTTGAACGAAGTATTGATAATCGGAGTTCCAACAAATCTTGTCGAGCTTCGGTTTGCCGGAATCGAATAGCTTGCGGCAAAGCTGAGCGAATTCGTTGTCGCGCATTTCGATCGCCATCGCTTCGCCCGCCCGCAGCGCCGCATGATACAGCCCGACCAGCCACGGCACGACGCCATACCACGGTGCATCGAGCGTGTTGTGCAGCGGGCCGTGCAACACGCCATCGCCCGCGTGATCGCGCGCGATGATGCACCGCAACGCCCGCCTGATGTTCGCCCAATTGCGGCGCAGAAATTTGTCGTCGGCCGACATCTGATGCTCGCGGTACGACCGCAGCACGATTCCCGCCTGGCCATCCATGGCAAATGAGCGATCGAATTCCGCGCGAAATCCCACGGTGCCGTCGGCCGCCATCGCCAGGCCAAGATCGACGCGCTCGCGCTCGTCGCGCTCGATCTCGGGAAACAGCCGGGCCATGGCATGGGCATAGTGCCAGACGTGCGTGCAGGTGCCCTGGCAGCAGCCGATCCCTTCCCATGCCCAAAATCGCCCGTTCTTGTGCCGGTAGCAGGTGGTCGTGGCCAGGATCGACGTGTTGGCAAACGTGCGGCTGAGAAACCAATGCGGCAGCGTCGAGTCGTTCCATGTATCGCGCCACAGCCGCGTGAGCGAGGCTAGCCGATCGAAATGCTCGGCGACGTAGGCTGCCACCGCCGCGGCCGAATTGAATCGCGATGCGTAAAATCGGCCGACCTCGCCCAAGCCTTGGCACGTGTAATTTGGAAAATGCCAGGCAACGACGAAATCGACCGTCGCCGATTCGCCGGGGCCGAGATGCAACGTGCGGCCAATCGCGCCGACGAGCGTTTCCGACAGCGGGATTTTTGCGTCGTCGAGCGTGATGTGTTCGGAAGCTGTGGCAGCGTGGTCGCCGGAACCGCTTGCCGGCCGGACTGCAAATCCGCCCTTGTCGGCCGCCGCGAGCCCATGCTCGGCCGGCTTGCCGAGGAGCCCCAGCGCCATCGTGCCGAAATCGGAAAGTTCTTCGAGCTTGCCGCCGTTTGCCGGCGTGTCGCTTTGCGTGATCCGGCCGACGCCGATATTGCCCCACGGCCCCGACTCCGCGTCGACGATCTCGATCGTCGCTTGTTTGCCGTGCAGCTCGCGAACGTCGAACGATTCTTTCGACATGCGGTTGTTTTGGTGCCCGCTTGCCGTGTGCACGATTTTGCCATCCACGAGCAGGTTCAAACAAGTGCGGCCTTTTTGGTTCCCGCCGCCGATCCAGAACACGAGAAAATCGCGATCGATGGCGAACGGCTGGCTCGTGAGTTTGCCCGTGGCATGATCTTTCTCCTCGACGCTGGCCCCGGGCGCGGTGGCATGGGAATTCACCACTCGGGCTCCCGGCCCGCCGACGTCGCCTTGATAGCTGGGAATCGCCGAGCGCTCGATCGGCCCGGCCCCGAACGCCGTCCCCTCCACCTTCCAACCGTCATACGTTTTCTTACTCCAATCTTCGAAAACCATATCGGCCCGCGGAGCCTTGTTGCCGGGCGGCAATGTCTCTGCCGTGCAATGCAGCAGCGACAGCCCCTCGCGGCGAACGATCTGGTTGCGTCGCAACCCGGCATGCGAACGGTTGTAGAGACACACGGCATTTTCCAGCCAGCCGGCTAGCGTCGCTTCGATGGCCGACGAGGCAGTGTTCTTCACGGTGAAACTCATCACCGTGGCCGGCAGGCCTGAGTCGGCCGCATCCAAGGGAATGAACGGCGAAAAAGCTTCCAGCTTCACCGAAACCGGCGCCTCGGGATCTTCGTAGGTGATCGTGCCGATCGGATATTGGCCCATGAACGACACGTTTTTGAAACCGCGCCGATCCAAGGCAAACGTCTTCTCGCTCCGGCGCTCGGGGACTGGCTCTTTTTGCGCGGGGACTGGCTCATTTTGCGGTGCCTTGGGAGCAAAATGTGCCTGTCCCCCTTTGCTATCCACTCGTCGAACGCGCACCGCAAACCCCTGCTCCACCGGCCCCAACTGCTCGCTCGGCTCGATATAGGCCGAGCCATCGGTCGAGCCGACATTCCGGCCTCGATAGTTCACCGTCTTCGGCACGACGCCGGTGGTTTCGCGATTGAAGATATTCCACAGCCAAAGCTTGCCGTCGCCGCCGAGATAAAGCGTGCCGCAGAAAATTCCGCCCACCGGCATGCCGATGAACCGCAAATCGCGGCCGGTGTAGACATCCGGCTCGCCGCGGGCAAACAGCGATTTAACCCAAGCCGGATGCAGCTTCTTGTCCGTGGGAATCAGCTTCTCGAAATCTTGATCGACAAACGGCCCCGCCATCACCCCGGCGTCGGTCAACAGCGCGCCTGCGGCCGCCAAGCCGCTCAGCGAGAGAAACTCGCGTCGGCCCAAGCCGCTCGAACCGCAACCGCAATCGGAGCCACGACAAGATTCATCGGCAGGGCGCTCGCTCATTCCGCCTCCAAGAGAAGAAGATCGATATCGATCGGTGGGGAACCGTAGGTGGGATCAGTTTCAAGTGTAATGTGCCACCGCCGATGTTTCCAATTGTTCGAGAGCGAAGCGTTTGCCAACCGGGTGCCGAGTGCCATGCCCACGGCGCGGCGTGGGCATGTGATGCGCCGCCGATTGCCAGCCAGTACGCGGCAAGCAACAATAGAGCCGCACACCTATCGCTCCCCACACATGGCCCGCCTCGGGGAACCGAAACACGCAGCCGCGGAACAGTTGGCGACCGAGCCACCGTCCGCTCCGCTGCGAACCCTATTTTTCACTGACAGCCCACCCCACGGAAGCCAACATGCGATCATCGTCTCTCGCTATGCTGCTGACACTCTCGTTCGTTTTAGCCGCCGCGCCGCTGGCAAACGCATTGCCGCCGACGACCTCGCCCCCGGCAGCCGCGCCGCAGATTTTTTGGGCGTCCGATCCGGTGCGGCCGAATGAAACCGTGCTCCTCCAAGGCAGCGATTTCGGAGCGTCGCCGGTCGTGCAAATCGTCCGGCTCGCGGACGACGCGCCGACGCTTCCCAGTCCCGCATCGCGATCGTCGTATTCCGGAACGCACGTTTCGCCGTTGCAAGCGAGCGATTGCTCGCTCAAATTCGTCGTGCCGGCGAAATGGAAGTTCGGAGTGTTCGCCGTGAGTGTTGCCGACGGCGACAATGCTTTCACGCCAACATTGCTCAACGCCCCCGATCCTTGGTGGATGCAAGCCGACCACGGAGAGACCGCGCAGCCGGGCGGTTGGTTTCGCGTGTGCGGCAAATCGCTTGGCTTCGGCCGCGAAAGCATCGCCGCTTTGCAATCTCCGGGGCACGAGCCGATCCAGCTGAAAGCCAGCACGGCGGATTGCTACACGCTGCGATTCGAACTGCCCAAGGACATCCCGCCGGCGAACTACGTCGTTCACGTCCACAATGGCTTTGGCGGCGACCTGGCTTGGCGCAAGGCGGGTGTGTTGTCGGTCAAAGCAGCCACATCGACCGACTGGCCTACCAAGCAGTTCAACGTGTTGGACTTTTACGGCAGCGGCGCCGCGGCCGAAATGCAAAAGAGCCTCAACAAATATTATCCCGTTCCCGATCGAACGGCCGGAATTCAAGCCGCATTGAAACAGGCGCAGCAGAACGGCGGCGGAATCGTCTATTTCCCGCCCGGCCGCTACGGCATCAGCGGCGAAATCTCCGTCCCGCCGCGAACGCTCCTGAAAGGCGCCGGCACCGGCGTCGTCGTGCTGTGGTGGGGGCACGGGCAGTTCAATCTCGACGGCGGCGGCGAGCAAGGCTTGGCCCGCGACAAGGACAAAGTGGCCCGGCCGTCGAATCCGCTGCATGGCCCCGAGTTCGGCCTCGAAGACCTGAGCATCTATTTGCCGTTCGATCATCGAACCGGCATCAGTTGCACGGAACATTTTTGCATGCGCCACGTGCGGCTGCGCGTCGATCATCTCTGGACCGAAGACGGCAGCAAGCGGCCCGAGGGAACTGCCGTTCGCCTGGGCAACAATTTCGAAGTGACCGATTGCGATATTCTCGCAAAGGGCGAAGGGCTCGTTCTCGGCCAATATGGCCTCGTCGCCCGCAATCGCGTGATGGCGGGCAAGACGAATTGCACGCTCGGCGGCTCGCGGCAAGTGATCGTCGAAGATAATCACTTCGTGAGCATGTATCCGACGGCATATGAAAATATCGCCGGCGCGGGCCGCAACATCTATTTCGGCCACAACACGCTCGATGCCCTCTACGCCCATCAATCCGACTATTCGTTCACCTTCGACGCCGGCGACGCCGCCTATTTCGGCAAAGTCGCTTCCGCCCGCGGCACCGAGATCACGCTCGCCTCTTCGCCGACGTATCCGAATTGGGCCAAGGAAAATAGCAGCCTCTGGCATCGCGCGATCGTGATGATCCAAGAGGGCCGCGGGGCCGGACAATATCGCGATGTGGTCGCCAACCACGATCGGCAGTGGGAAATCGATCGCCCCTTCGATTGCCCACCCGACGACAGCTCGCTCGTCACGATCGTGCCGATGAATGGCCGAGTGCTCGTGATCGGCAATCGCTTCGAGGATGCGAGTTGGGTCAACGCGGCCTATGGCACCGCGATCGACGTGGTGTATGCGGAGAATCGTCTCTATCGCTGCGGCCAATTGCTCAACTACGGCTGCGCGCCGGACAAGGCATTTCAACCGTCGTGGTATGTGCAATTCCTCGACAACGAATTGCACGAAGGGCTGACCTCGGTCGAGACCAACGGCTTCCTGCCGAAACCCGAACGGTTCGACGCTCCGACGGCGCACATCACGCGTTGCACGATTCACCGCGGGCTGCGCGTGGCCGACGACAACAGCGGCGGAATCGCGATCACCGGAGCAACCCGCGACGTGATCGTCGAGAACTGCATCTGGCGGAACCCGTTTAGCACGTTGCGAATCGAAAACAACGTCGAAGGCGTGCTGTTCCGCAACAATTCGTTCGCCACGCCACGTGAGCCGTAGGCAACCACCGATCCTGCGGACAAACACCGCAAGGCGGCCAGCCGGTTCGCGCGCAGCACAGCCGCGGTTGGTCTATGTAGACACCGCGGCCATGCGCGAACAGGTTGTCGCATCGACACGCACGCACGATTTGTGCAACGACGCCCCCTAGGAACCGGAGCGTTCTTGATTCGGTCGCACTGCGGATTCCGCCGCAGCTCGGATTGTGACTAAACCGCACAAT
>DATAWG010000012.1 GCA_036267355.1 Pirellulales bacterium
CGCCTTCATTCGAAATTCATCATCGAGCCACACTTTGCGGCATTAGCCTTCAGCCTGTAGCCTCATCCTGCCGCGACGGGCGCCTCTTTCCGCGATTCGTGGTGGTCGATGTTTTGCCACCATTCGCGGGCCATGTCTCGCGTCCAGCGGCCGGCGGCTTCGCAGTCGGCCAGCGCGCGAGCCAATGCCCCCGCGCTGCTAAAGCGATGATCGGGATCTTTCGCCAGGCAACGCATTACGACGGCTTCCAGATCGGCCGGCACCTCGGCGCGGTGATGCGATGGAGGAACCACCGGTTCATGCAGGTGGGCCGCGAGAACCTTGATCGCGTTTTTCGAATCGAAGGGCGGTTGGCCCGCCAACAAGTAATACGCCACCGCGCCTAGCGAATAGATATCGCTGCGCGCGTCGGGTTTGTGATCGTTGCCGGCTTGTTCGGGAGCCATGTAAAGCGGCGAACCGGTGATCGTGCCCGCAACGGTGAGATTCGCTCCGTCGAGGGGAACGATCGGCTTCACCAGCCCGAAATCGAGCAGCTTGGCCACATCGTAGATGCCGCCGCGTTGGGCGGCGAAGATGTTGCCCGGCTTGATGTCGCGGTGGATCAAGCCGGCCGAATGGGCCTCGGCCAGTGCGTCGCACGTTTGTTCGAGCAAGTGGATCACGCGCTCGGCCGGCAGTGGTCCGAACCGCTCGACCAGGTCGGAAAGGCTCAGCCCGGGCAGATATTCCATCACGTAGTAAAACGTGCCATCGGTCGTGCTGCCGTAGTCGAAGATTTCGACGGTGTTCCAATGGGTCAACTTCGCGGTCGCGCGGACTTCGGCGTGAAAACGCGCCAGCGCATGCGGATCGGCGGCCTTGTTCGCTCGAATCACCTTGATCGCGCAGGGCCGCTTCAGCAACTGGTGCTCGGCCAGATAAACTTCGCCCATGCCGCCGGCGCCGAGCAGTTTTTTCAGCCGATACTGGCCGAATTGCCGGGCCTCGAACGCCTCGCGCCGCAGCCGGCCGATCGTATACACGCCCCACGATCCGCTCACCGCCGCAAGGCACACCATCAACACGATGGCCACGAGCCGCGAGACGGAAATCGCCTCGTGAATCGCCGGCACCGAGAACCACGCCACAAGATACAGCACGATCGGAGCAAGCGCCATCAGGCTCGTCGCCACTGCTGCGCGCCGCCATGTGTTCGGTATGAAAAGCGCATAAATGAAAATCAGCATGATCCAAGGAGCGGTCGGGCTTTCGATGTAGTGCCGCTGTCCCTCGGGATACCAACAAAACACCTCGAGCGACTGCATCGCCACGAAAAACAACGCCGTGGCGCCGAAAATCACGAGCTCCATCGGCCGCAACAGCCGCACCGTCGCCGGGCAGCGCTGGCAAAGCCGCGTGCCCACCAGCGCCAAAACACCCGTCAGCACGGCGTGGAAAATGTAGAGCCCGACGCGGCGCATGTCGTTCCATTGGACGAGAAACGTGTCCTCGATCAGGAACAAGAAGAAGCCGAGCGCCAACACGAGCGCCGCGGCCCGCAACCGCGATTGCAGCAGGGCTTGCGTTTCGCGGCTCAGCTCGGGCTTGCTGCCTTCGACGAGCGCGACGCAACCGTGGGGCGAATCGGAACTCGGCCGCGACGGCGTGTCGCCGTGCGAAGGGGCGTCGAGCGTTTGATCCTTCGGCGAAAAATGCACGGGCAAAATCATGGCGACTCAACCGCTAGGGTGCCATGCCCACTTCCTTGAATCAGCATGTGGTGAAACCGCCGCCGGCAAGACCTGGCCCACGCAGCACCGCCGGCATGCCACACGGCTGGCTGGGAGCTCGGCCCACAATAACTTGCCCGCAAGCCCCCTTTCCCTTGCCGAAGAGGGCGGGGGAGGGTTCGAAAAACGAAAGGAATTTTTCGGCCGACCCCAGGCTATTTTGGGGCCAAGGTGCACGTGATCCGCTTCCCCTGCTGCTGCGGCACCGCTTCCACCTTGCCGATCTCCTCCAACTGCTGAATGATCTGACGAATCACACGCTGACCTTCTTCGATGTGGGCGATCTCGCGGCCGCGAAACACCACCGACACGATCACCTTGTCTTTGTGCTCGAGAAACCCGCGGGCCTGGTTGACCTTGAATTCGATGTCGTGTTCGCCGGTTTTGGGGCGGACGCGAATTTCCTTGATCTTGCTGTGGTGGATGTGGGCTTTGTGCTGCTTTTTCTTCTGTTGATACTTGAACTTGCCAAAGTCCATGATCCGGCAAACTGGAGGCCGCTCGTTGGGGGCCACCTCGACCAAGTCCAAGTCCGCCTCGTGGGCGAGTTGCAGTGCCTGTTCGGTTGGTATTACTCCCAGTTGGGCGCCTTCGGCCGAGATTACGCGTACGGGCGTGATCCGGATTTGCTCATTGAGCCGATGTGACCGTTCGATGCTCGCGACTCCTTAAAAAAACCGTGAAACGTGCCTGCAGCCCGGCAGCCGGGATGTTCGTCAAACCAATGACCGCGCGGCGTCGGGCCGTACAAAACTATACATGAGTATTGGCAATTCCCGCCACCGGAGTCAACGGGGGGGCCAGCGACCTCTCCGCAGACGCTCCAAAGGATCAAATACATTCGGCCCTATATATTCGGATTGCTTGAGAGACGACACGAAACCGCACAATCATCACTAATTTGATAATTGTGATGATAAACACTGGCTTTGTTGCGGAAATTTGGCCTCCGCCATTGCATTTCGTAGGCAGGCTGAGGTCGAATGCTGCCTCAAATCCCTAGATGCCGGCAATCTGCTGCGTTCAAGCGGATGGATCAAGCCCATTTGCCCGGCGCGATGTGACCGCGCGTAAGTGAGCGCGCGTAAGAGAGCGTGCAGTCGCTCGCGTTTACTTTTTAAGCCAGGCTGGATCGAAAACGCGGACGACCTGACCCGGACGATAGGTCTTGGGTGGTCGCTCCGATTCGGTAATCCAGCGAGTTCCCCGACAGCCATAGGTTCCGGGATGAATACCGGACAAAACGCTGCTTTTGAAATTCATGGTTTCCGTCGTGGCCTGCTCGGCGACTAAATCTTCGTTGGCCAGGCAAATTCGCAGTTTTCTACCGACTGGTCCATCGTGAAAGAGCGTTTGAAATTCATCGCCGGGACCAACAAAGAATACGATGGTGAGATCCCGACCTGCGATATTCTCGATCCATCCGGCGAGACCGTGAAGCAGGGTGGAATCATGATATTTCGCGCGTTGCTGAGATGTGACGAGTTCGTGCGTCTTGGTCCCGATCCAAATTTCAGTACAACTGCTACGGTCGCTGGCCGAGCGGCCCGTCAGGTTGACGAGCAGCTCGTCGCCGACGGCGAGATCACTGAGCGCGACGCGGCGATCGTTTTTCCAGACGCGGGATTTGTCGTTCATTGGAAATTCGCCGCGCCCGAGGTCCGGCGGCCGATACAGCGCGTCTTTTTGGTTTTTGATGAGCCCTTGTTGGCTTGCCAAGATGAGTTTGTTGTCCGCGAGGAGTGCATGCTCAAGCCGATAGGTGCGTCGGTCGCGCACCAACCGACTAAAGTCGTCCATGATGACGACGGCTCTTGTGAACGCCCCCAGCGCATCTTGATAGAGGTAGAAGTGGTAGCGGGTTTTTAGCGGTAGATCGCCCAAATCGGCTGCCGAGTCGAGATAGCGAATGGAACCATAGGGCGTCATCGTGAAATTGACCAACTCGCCGGTGCGATCCGTGCGGAACTGACCCGATCGACGAATCGCGTCGACCGTCAGCAGTTCGCCCTCGACCAGGTGATGCGAGCCGAACGGAGGAAACAACCCGGGCTTCAATTGATACCACGGCAGTGGCTCGTTCGCGAAATCGGTGCGGTAAGGATACTGCGCAGGCTCCTCCATGCCGGCGCTGACACCGGGCGCTTCGGAATACAGGCTCTCCCCAAAGGCCATGTCCTTGACGGGCCACGCGGGGCTCGCGAACAGACGCACGATGCGGCCTTTGCGAAAACCTTCGAGCAGCAATGCGGGCTGGATGACCCAGCGCACGCCGCTCGTGCCATGGCAATCGGTCGGAACGCTTTGAAACTTCACGACCATCGAGCGTTCGCCGTCCACCGGAGGGTTGTAGGTGCGGAGTTCGGCGTTGGCTACGACCGTGTGGATGTAGCGGTGTTCCGCGGCCCACCGTTGCGGAGCGATGCCTTCGTCCTTGAACAAGGCAGCCAGTCCGGCGGGATCGCCGAAGAGCGTGACGGTGAGCTGTTTGCCATCGACGCGATCGATCCAAGCGGGCAGGCCACGCGCCTTCAGAAAATCCTTGTGCAGGGTGCGTTGGCGTTCGGTTGCGAGTTTTTGCGTTTCCGCGCCGACCCAGAGGTCGCTGCAGAGGTGGTGCTCCGCCGGGGCGGCTGCAAGGTCGAGCAGCAACGAATCGCCAACGGCGATGTCTCGCAAGGGGATCTGTTTATCGCCCTTCCAGACGCGAGTTCGGCTATTCACGAGCAATTCTTCATGACCCGAATCGCTCTCGTCGTGGGAAAGGCACTGCCGAACAACTTCGAGCATGCCCTGGTCGTTGCTTGCGCCCGCGAGATTTATTTTGTCGAGGCGATAGGTAATTCCCGCGGCGGCGAGCCGCGAGTATTCATCCGCCATGAGCGCAACCTGGCTGAAGGCGCCGTTCTGATCTTGGTAGAGAGAGAATTCGAAGCAGGTTCCCAGCGGCAAATCCCGCAGGTCGGCCTCCGCGCCCCGGTATTTGATCACGGCGTAGGGGAGCAATCTGAAATCGACGAGTTCTCCGGTGGTGCTGCTTCGGAATTGCCCGGTTCGATGAACGAAATCGGCTTCGAGCAATTCTCCGCTGCTGCGATGCTCCGAGCCTCGTGGAGGAAACTCGCCGGGCTTCAACCGATACCAAGGGAGCCGGTCGTTGGCAGAATCGGTGCGGTACGGAAGATTCGCATTCGGCGTCGAGGGCGCCGCCGCAATCGCCGCCCGAGCGCCAACCAATAGCAACAGCGCCGGCCAAACCTTCATGATGCCAAAATCTCCGAGACGGGACCCAAACTATCGACGAACCGCTCGCTGTTGACTTCCATTTTTTGCAGCATCGTCAGCATCAAATTGCTCAACCGCGCTTTGTCGTTCTTCGGACGTCCGCAGAGGTCGAGCCATTCGTCATAGTCGAGCTTGTATTTGGCGCCGGGGGGCCGGTTGTAGTCGATGTGTTGGCCATGCTTCAGGCCGAGCCCGCGCCCGCCGGCGAGCAGAATGGGCAGATTGCTATTCGAGTGGCTATGTCCATAGCTCATTCCGCTGCCGAACAGCACCATCGTGCGATCCAGCAGAGGTTCGCCGTCTTCGCGCGAGATTTTGAGTTTTTCGAGGAAATAGCCGAATTGCTGCATGATGAAGGCATCGCTTTTGGCGAGCCGCCCGAGCACTTCAGGATCGCCGCCATGATGCGACAACTGGTGGCGCGATTGCGTGATGCCGATTTCCGGAATCGCCAAGCCGTTCCCCTCGCTGCCGTTCATATACGTGACAACACGGGTCATATCCGTGCGCAGCGCGAGCACGATCAGATCGAACATCGTGCGATAGTATTCGCCGGCCTGTTCCTTGGAAACATTGCGATGGAACGGCGCGCCGTCGACCTTCGGCTTCGGAGTGTCGAGCCAAGAATCGAGCCGCGTGGTGCGCTGCTCGACGTCGCGCACGGAATGGAGATACTCATCGAGCTTGCAGCGATCGTCCTTGCCAAGATCGCGGCGCAAGCTGTTTGCCTCATCCAGAACCGAATCGAGCACGCTGGTGCGCTTCTTGAGATTCTTGCGCTGCGCTTGCACGCCGCCGGTTTCTTCGCCAAACAATCGATCGAAGACATTGCGCGGGTTATCGTCTGCCGGCAACGGCACGCCATCGCGAGAGAAGGCCAAGGTAGTCGAATTATTCGGCTGCCCGGTGCCCGAACTGATCGATAATTCAAGCGACGCAAATCGGGTGTGCTGCGAGGTCACCTCGGCCATCAATTGGTCGCAAGAAACGGTGTTATGATATTGCCGCGCGCTTTGAGCATCGATTTTTGCGCCGGTCAGCCACGTGTCGGCGCAGACGTGTGCCTGCCCGAGGCCGTTTGGGTGGAACAGCCCGCTGAAGATCGTGAAATCCGCGCGATGCGGTTCGAGGGGGCGCAAGGCCTGCGAAAGGTCGAAATCGCGACCCGACTTTGTCACCTGCCAGGTCATGCCATTGACGCCATTGGGAATATAGACGAATACGCTGCGGCGCGGCTTCGAAACCGCGGTCGCGGCATGGAGCGGCGTCATGGCATCGAGCAAGGGGAGCGCCAGGCAAGTTCCCAAGCCACGCAGGAAGTGGCGACGCGGAAGCAACCAGCGCTGAGCTAGGAAATTACTCATAGGCTGCACGATTCCTTGTTTCGCTAGAGATTAAGGCTCGGCCGAAAAACAACTTCCGCTTTTCGAACCCCTCACCCTGCCCTCTCCCGCAAGGGGAGAGGGGCTGCGGAGAAGTTATTTTTCGGCCCAGATCAACGCTTTTGAAAAAGATCGCTAAGCACCAAGTCCTCAACCAGCCCGGCCAACTCGTAGTGGTTCGCTTTACTTGTATCGGCGATCGCAGCGAGCGATTTTCGATCGTCGAACGTCATCTGCCGCCGCAGTGCATAGGTGGCCAGCTTGCCGCTAAAGGCAAGCGCGAACTTGTCGAGGTCGGCCACCATTAACTGTTTCAATTCCGCGGCGCCGGTGAATTTGCGGCCATCGGGGAGTTCGCCGCTCGCGTCGATCTTCGGGTTGGCGCCCGCGCCGTCGAGAACATTTTCCTCATTCCGCCAATGGCCGATCGCATCGTAATGGTCGAAGGCCAAGCCGAGCGGGTCGATCTTTCTATGGCAGGCAAAGCAATTCGCGTTGCTGCGGTGGGCTTCGAGCTTGGCCCGTAGCGAGGTTTTCGGCTGGTTCGGCGGCGTCGGCTTGATCGCGGTCACGTTCGGCGGCGGCGGGGGCGGCGGGTTGCCATAGATCGACTCCAAGATCCATTTACCGCGATGGACCGGGCGATGTCGAGTGCCGTCGGAGGTCAGTTCCAGAATTGCCGCCTGGGTAAGCACTCCGCCGCGATGATCCGCCGGCCGAAGCGCCACACGCGTGAGCGCCTCTCCCTTCACGCCTTCGATTCCATAATGAGCGGCAAGCCGCTCGTTGAGCATCGTCCAATCGGAATCCAAAAACTCGCGCAACGTGAGATGCCGTTCCAATACCGCGCGGAAGAACGAGGTGGATTCGGCCACCATGCTCTTCTCCAAATATTCGTCGTACTCGGGATAGATCTTCTTGTCGGGCTCGAACATGCCGACGCGGCGCAACTGCAGCCATTGCCGCGGAAACGAATCGGCGAATGCCAAAATCTTCGGGTCGCGCATCATCCGCCGCACCTCAACGCGCAGCGTCGCCGGTTCATGAAGCTTTCCCTCCCGGGCGAGCTCGATGAGCCGATCATCGGGCATCGAACTCCAGAGGAAATACGAAAGCCGCGAGGCGAGTTCCCAATCGGTCAGATGCGGCGAAGGAGCCGTCGCCGACCCTTCGACCAAATAGATGAAGTTGTTCGAGCACAACACCGCCAGCAACCCCGTCTTTACCGAGTTTTCGAAGTCGTCGCCCAACTGCTGCGATTGTTCGACGAGCTTCAACAGCCGATCGACCTCCGCCGGCCGCACCGGACGACGATACGCCCGCGTGGCAAACCGCGACAAGATCTCGCGGGCATAGCCGAGGTTTTTCGTCGCCCTGTCGCCCGCGAAAAAGATCGCTCGATGCGCCGGCGGCGGCCACGACTTCTGCACCGGCCCTTGCCACTCGATCCAGTCGAGCAAGATCGTCGGCCAGATCGGCTTGAAGTCGTCGTCCGTGAGCTTGATTTGCCAGGGCTGCCGCGCCTTCATGAGAAAGAACGGCTTCGTTCCCAGGGGGCGCGAGGCGCGTTCCTCGGGATTCGGTCCTGGCACCGCGTTGACGATGCGAATGAGATGCGTGCCCACGGGAAGATGCGTCTGGAATTCCAGCGTCACCGGCTGATCCTCGGGCGCTTCGACATCCTGCTCGAAAAGCGTTCGGCCGATGTCGGTCGCATAGAGCCGCAATCGGGCGGCGCGACCGTTCGCGGGCCGCAAGCCGCTCAGCTTGACCCGCACCCGATATTCGCCCGCGGTCGTGATCGTGAGCTCCCTGGCATCGAGCGCCCCGTTGTTCGGCACGATGTCGGCTCGCACCCTATCGAGAATTCCGCGCGCGGCCAGCTTTTCCGCCACGTCGCCGGGCACCCGCAAATCCGCGGCGGTCCACCGGATCGTGTCCGATTTCGGTTGCGGGCCCAATGCCAAGGCCTCGTTCAAAACCGCTTCTGCGGCCGCGAGATACTTTTCCACATGGGTCGGCGAGAGGGTCAGCACCGAACCGATCCGTTCGAAGCCTTGCCAATCGGGGTCCGCGGGCAAGCCGGCGGGATCGGTCGCGTCGTACGTCACGCCCAGCAGATCGCGAATCGTGTTGCGATATTCCTCGCGCGACAGCCGATGAAACGCGACTTTTTCCCGCGACGCAGCCACTCGCGCGGCATCGGCTTCCGTCAGTTGCTGGGCAATCCATTCCGCGATCCGCACGACATCTTCCGGCTTCGGACGCGGCTCTTTTTTCGGCGGCATCTCGCCGGCATTGAGCCGATCCATGATGTCGGACCAATGCCCGGCGACGCGGGAATTGCCAAAATCGGTCTGCAATACATCCAGCCGCAGATCGCCCGCCTGCTTCTTCTCGCCGTGACATTTGACGCAATGCTGCTTTAGAAACGGCTGCACCCGCGCGGAAAATTCGCCCGATTCGCTCGCTTGGCAATCGGCGCCGGAAAGGCAAATCAGTGCCGTCCAGCTCACGCACAAAACAAGACAGCGAATAATCCTGCGATTCAAAGTCATGCCAACAAGTTCCGGCCAAGCGGAGCACGACGGATGCATGCGCGATCCAACGGTCGGTTCAGGAAGTTTTTCGAGCAGGACGCCCGTCAAGGCAGGGCTGGTCAGCCTCGAGCGCTCGCTCGTGGCGACCAGATGGGCGACGTCTATAATTTGTCAGGTAGGTTTGCGCTTCGGCTTGAAATCCAACCGCGGGATCGCCGCAAGGATTTATGTCTGGACGAGAACCGGAGCTCTCGCCACACCGGCATTTTTCATACGGGCCGGATCCGGAAACGATGCAGTTGGCCCCGGCCGCGATTATAGCATCGAGTTTTCAACCGGGTCTATGTGCATGGGAAGCGTTTGCATTATTGGCGGTCGGCTCCGGATCGGGCAGTTATTCTGGAGAGCGGCCAGCCGGGCCTTTGAACGGCAGCTTGCCGCGTGCGTTCACGCCTTGGTTCCGGAATGGAATGACGCGGCGGAAACCAAGCGGCCCGGTTACTAGCAGCGTGGAGATGGGTGTCGAGCTCCCGTGCCCGTTGCGATTTTTGAAACCGGACGCTTCGGCCTGTACTTATGCGTCTGCCAAGCGCCGACTCCCGCCGCGATCGCACAAATGCAAACGCCGATCGCGTTTGATCGAAATGGATCGTCGTTCGCTTCGGGAAATACGAACGTCACCGCCACTCCCAAAATGGTTCCCAGAACAAGGGAAGTTGCAATTCCGATCGCGATTGCTTGGAGCCACGTCTGGAGCCGATTTTCACTTGACGACATAGGCACACCGTTGACACTAAGGCTCGGCCGAAAAATAACTTCTCCACAGACCGGCGCGAAAGGCGAACACGCGGTGCGCGAACCGAAATTGAGAACGGTGCGGCGCGAGAGCGGCATGCGCTGCCTTTCCAATTCGGAAATCGTTCGCGGGTCGGAGCGATCGGCATCCGGCGACTCCCCCGTGTGGATCGTCCATTCGCGGGCCAGCACTGCTGGACGGGCCTGGACAAGCCAGCAGTCGCCGCCGCGCGAATCTCAATGCGCGTGGCCTTGGAGCGTGCGGGCGCGGGCCATGGCGTCTTCGGCTTCCGGAATTTTTCCGGCGCGCTGCAACGTGACGCTCAAGGCGGTGAAGCTGAAGGCGTCGTTCGGCTCGATCTGGCAAACACGCTGCGCATGGGCGATCGCTTCATCGTGCCGCTTGAGCTTCGTGAAGAGCACCGCCAGCGCCGAATGGGCCAGCGCATACTCGGGGGCTTGTCGCAGCAGTTCTTCGAGCTTGGCCACAGCTTCGTCGAGTTTTCCTTCGTCCTTCATGCTGATAGCGGCGTCGTACATTTCCTCATGGGTGGGCATCGGTCGAAGCTCTCCAATCTTTATTTAGACACGATGAATTTGCGGCGATGGCACATTCGCGGTCGCTGTCGCCGCATCTTACCCGGTTTTGCGGCGGTTTGCTTGATGTGGGCAGGCATTGCTCGCGGCCAACGGCGGGCAAGGGCTGTCGGCCCGATTCGCCGTGCCAAGGGGTCAGGCACATTTTTCGGCGATAGCGACGCGGGGCTGCAATCCGCAGCGAGCCGAAAAATGAGCCAGACCCCCCGGGCAGGGCACAATCGATCTTGCCTAATCGGAAAATCCTCGCAACTGCCATCGCCGGCACAACTCGGTCAATTGATACACGTGGCACAGCCGATAAAACCCTCAGCGGCCCACCGGCCGCATGGACTCTGCCAGACGACGGCCTGTCGATCGGGTGCCGGCACCCTGTGAGGTCTGCGAACGGTGAATATTCATCCTTTGGCGATCGTGAGCCCGGAAGCCCAGCTTGGCCGGGACGTGGAAATCGGCCCTTTCGCGGTGATTGAATCCGACGTGGTGATCGGCGACCGCTGCCGGCTCGCCAGCCATGTTGTCGTGAAAGACGGCACTCGGATGGGCCCCGACAACGAAATTTGCGAAGCCGCCGTGCTCGGCGGCATGCCGCAACATGTCCACAAGCCCGCCCATCTGGGCCTGCTCATCTTGGGCAGCGGCAACACGATCCGCGAGCAGGTCACACTGCATCGGGCGATGAAGGAGGGCGCGGCCACGGTGCTCGGCGACAACAATTTCCTCATGGTCAATTCGCACGTCGCCCACGATTGCAAGCTCGGCAACAACATCATCATGGCCAACACGTCCCTCTTGGCCGGCCATGTGACGGTCGGCGATCGGGCCTTTCTTTCCGGCGGCGTCGGGGTGCACCAATTCTGCCGCGTCGGAAATTTGGCGATGATCGGCGGCCATGCCCGACTCGTGCAAGACGTGCCGCCCTATATGACGGTCGACAGCACGGGCAACTCGGTCGTGGGATTGAATCTTGTCGGCCTGCGGCGAAACGGCTTTTCGACCGAAGAAATCAACCAGCTCAAAGCCGCCTATCGCATGATTTATCGCCGCGGTTTGCGATGGACCGAGATGCTCGAGCAGCTCCAGACGACATTTACCAACGGGCCAGCCGCCCTGTTCAACGAGTTCCTTCGCGGCGGCACGCGTGGTTTCGTTCAGGAACGCCGCATGCCGCCCGGGGCCACGATCAAGCTCCGCCCGGTGGTCGAAGAGAATGCGTCGGAAGGAGCCGATCGGCCGGCACAGCGGCGTGCAAAAGCGGGCTGATTCGGAGCCGATCAAGCCGAAGCCCGCTCGGCCAGAATTGCATTGGTTTTCCCCGCCCCTATGCCGGCCCTAACCCGGATTATTCATGGCGCCGGGAATTCGCTACGCGCTGCAAAATGGCAGCCCGATGCGTTAGCGAGCATAAGCCTCGGTGGCCCCCTCGCTTTCGCTTCGGGCTAGTGTGGCGCCATGAATCATCCGGGCCAAGCAAGCTCTCCTGCGGCAAGCAAGACTCGGGCTAGGGGACGGAAGCCCTTTGGGGTTCGGGCGCGCAACCATCCGCAGTCTAGGCGGCTCACGCCAGCAAATTGCTGAATTACGCCGCTCGCTCGCGGCGACGCAGCGCCAGGATTCCGCCCAGCAATCCGAAGCCGGCCAGCGCGAACGTCGACGGCTCTGGCACAACGGCGATGGCACGCCAACCCGCGGAACGCTGCAGTTAGGCTCGAAGTACGGTCCCGGCAACACACCTTTACCGGCGGTCTTGGGGTGGGAACGGCGTTCGATTTTCGTGTCGATAGGTTTACGGTTTTGTGTGGAGAAAGCCGGCTCGGCCTCCCTATAATACTTGAACACTTGATCGCACGGTCGGGAAGCAATTTTCCGCTCGCGCGCCGTGCAGCCGTTCGCCCTGAGTTGAGTCACGCTCGCTCGTCCGACTTCGAAACCAGAAAGCGAAATGCGGTGAAATGTTGATCAATGCCGCCGAACGGCCTGAGTTGCCGCCGTTTGAAATGCCGGATCGGTTTCGCACCGATATCGCCTATTTCATCACGCCTGCGGGAGAGTCGGGCGTCGCAAAAATGCCGGCCGGCGAATATTGGGTTCGCTTAGACGACGCGCGCCGCTGGCTCGACGACGGGGTGCTGTCGGTCGTCTCGCCGCTCGATGGGCTGAATCGCACCGAAATTGAATTGAGCGACGAACAGGAAGCGTGGCTGCGTTGGATGGTCGCCAACCGGGTGGAACACGTCCGCCTCGGCTGAGATCGAATTGCCGCGGTAAAACGTGGAACGCCCTGGGTGCCATGCCCAGTGCCCTGAGTCGGCTTTGCGTAGACATGGCATTCATCTGTGGCAGTCGTCGAGGTTGTTTCGAGGAAAGGCTTCTCTGCATGAAACGATTGCTTTTGGGTCTAACCGCGTTGCTGTTGCTTTCGCCGCCGTTGCGCGCCGCGGATTCGGCAAAGCGGCCGCTGCATGTGTTCATTCTCGCCGGCCAGTCGAACATGGAAGGCCATGCCAGCGTGAAACTGCTCGATTATCAGGCGACCCTGCCGGCCAATAGCGCTCTTTTCGCCCCGTTTCGAAAAGACAACCGGTGGATCGAACGCGACGATGTCTGGATCAAGTTTTTGGACCGGCACGGCAAGCTAACGGTCGGCTACGGCGTGCATGGGTGCATCGGCCCTGAATTGGGATTCGGCGCCGTCGTGGGAGATCATTACCATTCGCCGGTGCTGCTCATCAAGACGGCCTGGGGTGGGCGGAGCTTATATCGCGATTTCCGGCCGCCGAGCGCAGGCCTGCCGTCGGAAAAAGTGCTCGACAAAATGCTTGCTGATGCCCGCAAGCACAAGCCGGGCACGACGATCGACGATATCAAAAAACCGTTCGGCGCCTCATACCGCGCGATGCTCGAAGAAATTCGCGACACGCTCGCCAACCTGAAAGGCCTGTTTCCTGAATATGCGGACCAGGGATACCAGATCGACGGATTCGTCTGGTTTCAGGGCTGGAACGACATGATCAATCCCGAAGCCACCGCCGAATACACCTCGAACCTGACGCACTTGATCCGCGATGTGCGCGCGGATCTGAACAACCCGAAGCTGCCGGTGGTCGTCGGCCAATTCGGCGTCGATGGCGCGGAGGCCAATGCAAACGAAACAAAATTCAAGCTGGCCCAAGCGGCGGTGATGGATGTGCCCGAGTTTCAAGGGAACGTAGCACTGGTGAAGACCGATCGATTCTGGGACACCGAAGCCGCGGCCGTGTTCAAGAAAGGCTGGCGCGAGCACAAGGATGAATGGAACAAAGTCGGCAGCGAGTTCCCGTACCATTATCTGGGCAGCGTGAAAACGATGATCCAGATCGGCGAAGCATTCGGCAAGTCGATGCTCGAACTGCGCGGGGAGAAGCAATGAGCGGGCCGGCGGCGGAATCGGAAATCGTGCGACGGGCTATCGACCAGCAAACCGCGGATCGAAATCCCTACGCTCCGCCGCAGATGCCGCGGAAGGAATCCAAGCGGCCAAAGCGTGTGCCCACTTCCCTCCGCCAAGCGATTTGGTTCGGCATCTTGCGCGGGGCGCGGTTCGGCGGCAAGATCATGGGGCTACTCTTATCCGGAATACTGTTTCTGCTCTTTCTGGCCATGTTCGCTGCCTACGTGCTGGTTTGGTACGTGCGCGGGCACGAGGCCGCAAACACCATTTGGACGGGCCATTCTTGGCTCTGGTTCGTCGGTAATTGCATTGGTGGCATGGCGGTCACCGTCGCTTGGGCATCTATTATTGGCGCGGTCATTATGGGCATCGGCGCCGCGGTGGAATATTGCCGGCGCAAGAAGTCGCCAAGCGAAGATCAATCGATGGCAAGCGTGTAGGCTGACGTCGCGACCCACAGCAGGCGCTTCGGCCGCTGTTTCTCAGCACCCCCCCGGCCGCGGCTCGCGTGAGCTGCTTCGTCAGCCCGCCAGCAGGCGTTCGACGCTTTCCAGAAGGCGGTCCATCGCGAAGGGCTTGCGGAGATAATCATCCACGCCGAGCATTTCGGCATACGCCTTGTGCCGGCTCCCTTCGTTTGCCGTGATCATGATCACGCGCATCGGCACCTTTTGCTTGCGGCGGAGCGTTTCCAACACGATGAAGCCGCTGCGCTTCGGCATCATCATATCCAGGATCACCAGCGACGGATTATCGCGCTCGGCCATCGCCAGGCCTTGATTGCCGTCGCGTGCGATCAGCACCTCGTATCCTTTGGCCTGCAGCGCGATTTTGATCGACTCGATGATTTCGATATCGTCGTCGACCAACAGGATCCGCTTGCTGAGCGGCTTTGCAGTCTTTTTTTGCGGCTCTTCTGCCATGATCGCCTGCACTTTGAAAAACGAGCTGGGTTCGCCGCCCCGTGTGCGCTTCAGCGCGACGCACATCCCATCACCACAGTATGCGAAGCCGAGCGACGATTGCAAGCCGGCATGTGCGAAAACAGCGTTGTAGAACCTCGCTGCATAAAAAAGCATCCCTCGGCGGAGGCTGTTGGCCAACGCCGAGGGTTTTTTTTGACAACGAATCGGATCGCCCGGTCCGCCCGGTCCGCCAGTCGCACTATTTCGACGACGGAGCGGCGTCGGTCTTTTCGGCCGGCTTGTCGGTCGATTTATCGGCTGGCTTCGCGGCCGATTTTTCCGGCGTGCTACCCGGCGGAGCGCCGGCGCCACGTCCGCGACGGCCACCACGTCCGCCCGGCCCGCCAAAGCCCATCTGCGGCAAATCGCCTTCGAATTTCTTGCCGAGCATCTTGTCGAGCTTTTCGCGCTGTTCGCTGGAGAGCACTTCCTTGGCTTTGTCCATCGTTTCGTCGTTCAGCTTCTTGATTTTTTCGCGAACTTCCTCGCTCGGACCGCCAGCGCCCGGGGTGCCCGCGCCACGTCCCGCCTGGAACATCTCGCGCATTTCCGATCCCATCTTGTCGCGGAGATCCTTGATTTTCTGCTTTTCCTCATCGGTCAAGTCCAGCGCCTCGGCAACTTCCTTCTGGCCGAACACGCCGACCCGCCGGGCCTGCAACTCGATCTGGCCGAGCCGATCGCGCTGCTCGGTTTTCAGCACTTCTTCAAGCTTTTTTTCAACTTCTTTTTCTCGCTCTTTCAACTTGGGGGCTAGTTCGGCGATCTTGGCCTGGCGTTCTTCGCGCGACAAATCGCGAAGGCCTTCGAGCTGCGTGCGCATTTCGCTGTGCATGTCTTCGGCGAACTTATCGAGCGTGGTTTTCTGCTCGTCGGTCAGCTCGAGGTCCTTTTGCACGTCTTTGTTTTGCAAAAGTGTGAGCTTGCCCAGGCCATAGTTATTGGCGCCGCGGAACCCGCCGCGATCACGACCCGACTTTTCCGCCTTGTCTTGAGCCACGAGCATCCGGCCCACGAAAAACCCGCCCGCCGCCAAAGCGACGGCCACCAAACAAACGGTTCGCAAACGCAACATGATGATCCCCCTAAAAAAATATGTTCTTGGCCAGAAGAGCAAGTCGGCAGCAGATTTCGCTGGAAATCCGCCCATAGGAAACGGACTGAAAGGCCCCCACCTGGCGAACTCGCATCATCGTGAATTCGGCTAATGTTGGTTCGACACCTAATCAACCCCGGCCGGCCGACAAAGTTTCGCGGCAAATCCCGCATTCCTTCGCCAAAACTCTAAGTCACAGTTTATCGCGCCGCTATCCAGATATGCCGGTTGAGGCTCGACCGAAATAAAACTTCCGCTTCTTCAGGCCCCTCACCTGCCCTCTCCCGCAAGGGGGAGAGGGGATTCGCGGAGAATTGGTGGAACATGGGCCTTCCCGGCCCGGCTTACTTCCTCAACCCGCCCAGCAGTCCGCCAACGTCGTCTTGCGCTTCGCCGGTTTGGCGAATCACCAACACGTGCATATTGTTGAAATACATGATCGTTCCAATCCCGCCGTTGATTTCCCACGACGGCGGATCGATTGTCTTTTGGATCAGATCGACCAAATCGGCGCCACTGGCGGCAGCCGCTTTTTGCAGTTCATCGTTGCCGCCGAAGGCGCCGCCATGTGCCGCGCCCGCCCCTCCGATTCCGGCCCCGATTCCGCCGGCCATCGCCTGAGCGTTGCCACCCGGTTGAATGGCCCGTTGTTGGGCGGCCACCCAATCGTCGGGCTGGCCGATGGTGGTTTGGATCAGCTCCACCATATCGTTCAGGCCCTGCGTGGCAGGGGGTCCAGCCGAACCGGCTACGGATTGCACGACCGCGACGGAAGTGCTGCGCGAATTGTTATGGGCCGTTTCATAGCGAAACTGACTGGCAAATCGCTCGAGCCGCACGCGCACCTGCACGCCAAGCCGCACACGTTCTTTGATCGGCAGCCACACATCCCGGCCAAGCTCGCCATAAAGATCAATAAGCGATTGCACGGCCGCGCCGAGACGATTTCCCTTGGCCGAATTGGCACGCCGCAAAGATTCCACAACGGCATCGCGCAATTCTTTTGCCGAGCGGGCCGCAGGAACCGTGGCGACTGCCGGCGAATTCGCTACGGACTGCGCGCTCGCGGCAAAAGAAGTCGAAGGCAAGCGCGTCACATCGGCCGCGCGGACAAATTTCGTCGAAAACACCGCCAAGCCCATCGCCGCACCGCAGACGAGCAACCGGCATCGAGACATGGCCGCACCTCTTTCCTCTCCGAAAATCCATCCCCTGGATCAATCGCCAATCTACCGCAAGGCCATGCGGCAAGCAACCAAAGGAAATTGGAAACCGCTCCAGCAAGCCAAGCGCCGGGAAGCTGTAGTGCCGTAATCCGCGACCCCGTCGCAGGATGAGGCGGCGAGTGTCGCATCGCCCCACTCGGCGGCCATTCCGCGGGTAAAAAATTTGCAAAAAAGTTTTGCCCAGTCAGCATCGTGTGAGCCCGTTGCAGGTTCGCTAAAAAATGGCCGGGAAACGCAGCGAAAAATCGCCAGTGGCCGGCGAGCGGCGCTACAGCGAAGTGCGCGGGCTCAAGCCATAAAACCGCCTTCAACCCGCACCCCCACAACGTCTTACGAATGCCGCTTGCGAGGCCGTTGACGGGCCGCAAAAAGTCGTTACACTCACCACCGATGCCTATATGCAGTGGTTTTCCAGGCGTCCACCACTACATATAGGTGTTGCTGGCATTGCAAGCACATTTCCAGTCTTGCGGGGGGTGACCGTTTCGCTCTGGTCCTTTTCTTCCCCATAAGAGCCTTATAATTTGCTGGCAAGAGTGCCGAAACGTATACGGAATCAGTATACGCAAGTATACTAAGAACGGATGCCCCGATTCTTCATTCAGAAGGAGCTGATTTTCATGGCCAAATCCGAATTAAGCGCCGTTAAATCGCACCCGGCGAAATCGCTCTCGGGCAAGCACTCCACGCTCCGCCGCCGTCCGGCCGGGCTGGCCGTCGACCCGATCTTCTGCCCGCAGGATGCCGCCGATCCGTTCGACACCGTCGAATGGGACCTGCGCACGGCCGCCATCAAAGGGGAATCGGGCGAGGTGCTCTTCGAGCAGACCGATTGCGAACTGCCCAAATCGTGGAGCCAATTGGCCACGAATGTCGTGGTGAGCAAGTATTTCTACGGCGAGATCAACACGCCGCAGCGCGAAAACAGCGTGCGGCAATTGATCCACCGCGTGAGCCGCACGATCGCGGATTGGGGCATCGCGGATGGCTACTTCGCCACCGCCGCCGACGGCGAGCGCTTCTATCGCGATCTGACGTGGCTGGCCCTGCATCAGCACGGAGCGTTCAACAGCCCGGTGTGGTTCAACGTCGGACTGTTTCATCAATACGGCGTGAAGGGCTCGCAGTGCAATTGGCATTGGGATGCCGAGGCCGAAGCGGTCAAGCAGCCCGAAAACCCGTATGAATATCCGCAGGGCTCGGCCTGCTTCATTCAGAGCGTCGACGACGACATGGAAGACATCATGTCGCTGGCGCGCAGCGAGGCGATGCTCTTCAAATTCGGCAGCGGCACCGGCACCGATCTTTCGACGCTCCGCTCGCATCGCGAAAAGCTTTCGGGGGGCGGCCGGCCCTCGGGCCCACTGTCGTTCATGCGCGTCTACGACCAGATCGCGGCGGTCGTGAAAAGCGGCGGCAAAACACGCCGCGCCGCCAAGATGCAATCGCTCAAGGTCTGGCATCCCGACATCATGGAGTTCATCGAGTGCAAGTCGAAGGAAGAACGCAAGGCCCGCATCCTGATCGAAAAAGGGGGCTACGACGCCAATTTCAACGGCGAAGCCTATAGCTCGATCATGTTTCAGAATGCGAACCTGTCGGTCCGCGTCACCGATGATTTCATGCAAGCAGTCCTCGACGACAAAACCTGGTCGACCCATTGGGTCACCGAGCCGACCCGCGGCGGTCCATCGTGGCCGGCCCGCGAAGTGCTGGGCAAGATGGCCGAATGCGCGTGGGGTTGCGGCGATCCGGGCGTGCAATACGACACGACGATCAACCGCTGGAACACCTGCCCGCGCTCCGGCCGGATCAACGCCTCGAATCCGTGCAGCGAGTATATGTTTCTCGACGACACGGCCTGCAATCTGGCGAGCATCAACCTGATGAAATTTCGCAATGCGGACGGCACGTTCGACGTCGATCGGTTTGCCCATGCTTGCCGCATCTTCTTCATCGCCCAGGAAATCTTGGTCGATCACGCCAGCTATCCGACCGAGCGGATCGCGGGCAATAGCCATCGCTTCCGCCCGCTGGGGCTCGGCTATTCGAACCTCGGCAGCCTGATCATGGCCAGCGGCTTGGCCTACGATTCGCCGGCAGCCCGCGGATTGTGCGGCGCGATGACGGCCCTCTTGCACGGAGCCGCCAATCGCACCAGCGCCGAATTGGCTGCCGCGGTCGGGCCGTTCGACGGCTTTGTCGAAAATCGCGAGCCGATGCTGGCCGTCATGCAGATGCACCGCGACGCCGTCGAGGCGATCGACGATGCTTGCCCGGAAGATTTGAAACAGGCGGCCCGCGAAGTGTGGGACGAAGTGCTCGCGGCCGGGCAGGAGTGGGGCTTCCGCAACGCGCAAGCCACCGTTCTGGCCCCCACCGGCACCATCAGCTTCCTGATGGATTGCGACACCACGGGCATCGAGCCCGACATCGCGCTGGTGAAATACAAGCAGCTTGCCGGCGGCGGCATGCTGAAGATCGTCAACAATATGGTCGGCTTGGCGCTCGACACGCTCGGCTACGATCAGCCGCAGATCGAGGCCATCCTGGCCTACATCGCCGACAACGACACGATCGAGGGCGCGCCGGGGCTGCAAGACGAGCATCTATCGGTGTTCGATTGCGCGTTCAAGCCGCGCAACGGCGTGCGGTCGATTGCCTGGCAGGCGCATGTGCGGATGATGGCGGCGGCCCAGCCGTTCTTGTCCGGGGCGATTTCGAAAACGGTGAACATGCCGCGCGAATCGACGCCAGCCGACATCGCCGACGCCTATCTCGAAGGCTGGCAATTGGGCCTCAAAGCCCTCGCCATCTATCGCGACGGCTCGAAGGAAAGCCAGCCCCTTTCCACGAGCACGGAAACCGAAAAGGCGGCCGCCCGGCAAGTGGCCATCCCGCGCCGCGAGCGACTGCCCGACACGCGGCGATCGATCACCCATAAGTTCAGCATCGCCGGGCACGAGGGCTACATCACCGTCGGCTTGTACGACGACGGCCGGCCGGGCGAATTGTTCATCACGATGGCCAAGGAAGGGAGCACCATCGGCGGGCTGATGGATTGCTTCGGCACCGCGGTGTCGATGAGCCTGCAATACGGAGTGCCGCTCGAGGTGTATGTCGGCAAGTTTTCCCACACGCGATTCGAGCCGATGGGACACACCAAGAATCCCGACATCCGAATCGCCAAGAGCATCGTCGACTATATCTTCCGCTGGCTGGGAATCACGTTTATTCCCGGCTTCCGCGAGGCGAACCGCGGCATCGTCGACGAAGCCGCGGCGATCGACGAACGACCCGCCGCGACCGCGAACGGCGCAAAACCGAATGGCCAGACGAACGGCCGGCCGGCAGCCGGGCTCGCAGCCGCGGCGCCAGAAGCAGCGACCAATGGCCACAAGCCGGGGGCGGCACAGCCAGCATCGAGTGGAACATCGGCTTCCAAGGCGGCGAATGGTTCGCTGGCTGCGGCTGCGAACACGCCGGCCGCGAAACCTCTGAACGCGAAACCCAACGGCAAGCCGGCGTCCGCCCTCTCGGCTGCAGCCAATACAGCCGTCTCGGCTGCGGCCAACAGGGCTCAGCTCGAACGGGCCGGCATGGCCGTGAAAGTCGACCTCAATGGCGGCCAATCCCCGTCGAGCGAGCAGTTCGCCCAGTTCCAGCTCGATGCTCCCAGTTGCGACAATTGCGGCGCGATCACCGTCCGCAACGGCAACTGCTACCTCTGCTACAACTGCGGCAATAGCATGGGATGCTCTTGAGGAAGCGGTAGGGTGAGGGTGACGGGTTAGGGTGACGGGTTAAGGAAAAGAGCAGACGGCAAAAGACCCGGGGACAACGGTCCCCCGGGTCTTTTTTTTGCACCGCGAGCTTCGCGGGCACTTGCCAATCGCCGGCTTCCACAATGGCGTCGCGGGGCTCTGTAGGCCGCCGCTCCGCGAAGGATGCGCTGGCGCAGAAACAAAAACAGCCCGGGCGGCCCAGTTGGGCCGGCGCCGGACTGAATGTCCCCCCCGGGAATATGCGATACGCGGCTCGGCGTCGCGAGCACTGACTTTGCCGTTCTTCTTTGCGATAGGCGTTTCCATTACATCCGACGAGTAAAGGTATCGGCGGCTTCTGCCGTATCACTTTGGCAATCTTTGCCGATTGCGATCGATTCTCCGACTGGGCGGAACGCTCCGCATTTTCGGTTCATGCCGGCAGCAGCTCGCGACGATCAGAGTTTATGCCGCACGGTACCACGGCGAGGTTCCATGCGCGCGTTAATTGGCAAACTGCGCTGGCTAGGAAGCGCTGCGAAGCAGCAGCTTGTGTTCGCGATTGACCTACGGCCCTGAAACGGATACCCCTCCGGCTTTTTGGTCTGCGATTTTCCCCAGCGGCGGCCATTTTCGCAAACCGCACCGCGCGGTGGCGCCGCCGATCCGCCTTTGCCAGTCAAGAATAAAAATTCGCCCGAAGGGATGTGAGCATGAACAAGCTCAACGGTTGGTTCGCACGTCTGCTCCGCTCGCCGCTCTTGTGGGGCGGGGCGATCACCGCGCTCTACTACGGCGCCATCTCCGCCGGCATCTTGAATTCGGCGATGCTGCTCCGTTTCACGGCTGGGCATTCGGTCGAATATATTGTCACCTCGTTCTTCTTCATCGGCTCCGCCGCGCTGGTGCTCAAAGCGATCGAAGTCGGCAGCCAGCGGCGCATGCCCGAGCTACCGCTGCTGGGCTCCGTGCCGCAAGGCGGGCAGACGATCGACGACGTGCCCGATCTCTTGCCGCTCTTGGCCGACACGCCGCAGCACTTGCAAAAGGGCTTTTTGGTCCGCCGGCTGCGCGACCTATTGGAACACGTCCACCGCACCGGCAAACCCGAAACGCTCGACGCCGAAATCAAATACCTGGCCGACATCGACGCGATGCGCGCCCAGCATGGCTATGCGTTTGTGCGCGTGATCATCTGGGCGATTCCAATTTTGGGGCTCTTGGGCACCGTGATCGGCATCACGTCGGTGTTCGCGCATTTGGACATCAAGCATTTCGACGCTTCGCTGCCGATGGTTCTGAGCGGCTTGCAGGTGGCGTTCGACACCACGGGCCTGGCCCTGGCGATGTCGATGATGTTGATGTTTGGGCAATACTTCGTCGATCGCACCGAGCAGGCATTGCTGGCCGAGGTCGATGCCCGAGTGAACTCCGAGTTGGTGGGCCGATTTCAAAGCGATGACGTCGGCAGCGATCCGCAGCTTGGACCGATGCGCCGGCTGGTGGAAACGGTTGTGCAGGCGACCGAGCGGCTCGTATCCCGGCAGGCGGAAATCTGGCGCGGCACGATCGACGTGGCGGAAGAACGGCATCGCCAATTGACGACCACCAGCGGAAAGCAACTCGAAAGCGCGCTGGCTGGCGCCCTCGAGCAGACGTTGAAAACCCATGCCACCACGGTCGTGGCCGGCGAACGGCAGTTGTCCGAACAAAACCATCGCCAATGGGCCGGCGTGCAACAGGCGCTCGTGCAAACGGCCGAGGCCACGGCCCGGCAGCATTCCGAAATGGCCCGGCAATCGGAGCTATTGCTGAAAGTGGTCGAGGCCACCGGTCAGATCGCCGGCCTGGAGCAAACGTTGAATCGCAATCTCACCGCGCTATCCACCGCCCGCAGCTTCGACGAAACGCTCGTGGCCCTTTCGGCCGCGGTGCAACTGCTCAGCGCTCGGTTGGGCCAAGCGGCGGGCGACCAGCGGATGGTGAATCTTTCGGCAAGCGCAATGGGCTCCTCGGCACCGGCCGCGAACACTCGCCCCTCGCCCCTCGCCCCTAGCCCCTCTCCGCTTGCCCCTAGCCCCTCTCCGGCCGCCCCCACGATCAAACCACGGCGAACGGATAAAGCGGCATGAGACGCGGCACTGCGGCGCACAATCCGGGCGTGTCGCTCTTCCCCTTTCTTGCAGTGCTGATCTGCACGATGGGGGTGATGATGCTGTTGTTGGTGATCATCAACCGCCCCGGCGCCGCCGCGCTCGATGATTCCACGCCGCCCGAGGATGCCGTGTTCGAAGAAGGCGGAAAAGGCTCCGCCGCCTCGCTGGCCGCGGGAAATGGAGGCATGGCCGACGCCAACGCGAAATCCGCTGCGGCCGACGATGAGATGCTCGAATCCAATCGCCAATTGCTCGATTGGCGCATCTCGCAACTCGACATCGCGCGGGAAAAAACGCTGGGCGATTTGCAAAACGAACGCCTGCGGCTTTCGACTGTCGAAGATGGCATGCGCGAGCTGCGCGATCAATGGGATCGCGTGAAAAAAATGGCCGGCCATATCGAGCAAGCCGACAAAACCAAAGACCACGACACGCAAGAAATCGCCGCCGCGATCGAGCGGCTCAAATCGCTTCTCGCCGCCACGCATGAGGCGATCGGCAAAGCGATCGACGCGGCCCGCCAACAGGCCCCGGCGTATGCCATCGTTCCCTACGATGGCCGGAGCGGCACGCGCCGGCAACCGATTTACATCGAGTGCCGCAGCGATGCGATCGTGTTGCAACCGGAAGGAATCGTGCTCACGGCGAAGGATGTCAAAGGCCCGAAAGGGGCCGGCAATCCGCTGGCTTCGACGATCCGTGCCGCCCGCGACTACCTCGCCGGAGGAACGGCTCCGACGCCGGGCCGCGAGCCTTATCCGCTGCTCATCGTGCGCTCGGATGGGATCGAAGCTTTTTACATGGCCCGCGCCGCGATGGCCTCGTGGGGTTCCGATTTCGGTTATGAACTGATCGAGGCCGATCGCAAGATCGTCTACCAGCAGCCCTTGCCCCAGCTCGCCGCGATCGAGCAGGCCGCGCTGACCGACGCTCGGGCCCGCTGGGCTTGGTTCGCCACGACCGACACCGGCAAGGAGCAAGACGAGCCGCGACACAGGCAAGTGTTTCGCGCATCGCCGACGGGCGGCATCCGCCCTGAAGGCCAAGCCACGCTCGCCGACGCCGACGGCCAGGGAACCGGCAGCGCTTTCGGCGGCGCGTCGAACGGCAACGGTGGAAATGGCGCAGGTGGCAATGGCGCCGCCGGAAATGGCAGCGGCGGCAACGGCAGCGGCGGCAACGGCGGAAGCGGTTTCGGTTACGGCGGCAATGGAGCCGCTGGAAACGGAGCCGGTGGCAACGGGCTCGGCCCGAGCCAATACACAGCCGCCGGATACGGTTACGGTGGCAATGGGCCCGGCGCCCCTGGCGGGCCGGGGAGCGGCGGAACAGGTTATCGCCTCGGCAATGGAACCGGCAACGCCGCGGGCGGCGACGGCAGCGGACTTGGGCCGCCAGGAAGCGGCCCGGGCAACGGAAATGGCTTCCCCGGTAATGGCGCCGGCAACGGTGCAGTTGCCGGCAGCGGCGTCCCCGGCGGGGGCAACTCAACCGGCGGCCAACCCTATGTGCCAGGCAGCAACTATATTGGTTTGTCGGGGAGCGGACCCAGCAGTGGCCGTACCGGCAGCGGTGGACCGGGAACGAGTGGTTATGAGGCTGGCGGAACAGGTTACGCCGGCGTAGCGAATGGACCGCCAGGTTCGGGCGCGGGAAGCGGCTCTGTTGGCGGGTCGGCTCCCGGGCCGGGCACGGGCTATATCGGCTTGGCCGGTAGCGGCGCCCCCGGCGCGGGCTATGGCAGCGGAGCCAGCGGCAGCGGAGTCGGCGGCAGTGGAGTCGGCGCGGGATCCGGAAGCGGTTCGAACTCCGGCTATGGGCCGAACGCCGGCACGGGATCGCCCACCGGCCAAGCCGGCTCGTATGCCGGCCAAACCGGCTCGTTCTCCAGCCAAAGCAATTCCTATCCCGGTCAACCCGGTTCAAACTCCGGCCAAAACAGTTCGTACCCTGCCGCGGGCGCACCGGCCAACGGCAACAATTCGGCCGCGGCCGATCCGAACTCGCCAAACCTGCCCAATAGCAATATCACGCTCGCTCAAGCGGGCGGTCAAAGCGGTTCGCCGAATGCATCCGGCAACACCGAGGGAGACGCCGCCCCCAGCGGCATGTCGCTGATGATGCAAAACCCCTCGCAGAAGCAGAAACCAGATTCCGACGTCTACAACACGCTTTCCACGCCGTATCCGTTGTCCTCGAACCAGCAGGGTCCGCATCCGGGCGAGTATGTCGACACCCCGCCGCCGCAATCCACTCCCGACAAACCGAAACCGCATAGCGACCCGGCCCAATCGCACGACAGCCTGGCCGAGAAACGCGGCCGCAATTGGAGCTTGCCCTCGACGGCGAAATTGTCGACCCCCGTGTCGCGCGTCATCCATGTCGAATGCCGCGGCGATTGCCTGATCCTCAAGCCTGATTTCGGCAATCCGCAGCCGCGCGTGATCCCGTTCGGCCCGCGCACGGCCGACTCGGTCGATAAGCTCGTCGCCGCCGTGTGGGATTACACCAAGGGCTGGGGCATCGCCGGGCGGCAGATGTATTGGAAGCCGCGGCTAGAGCTCGAACTCGGCCTCAGCGGCGAAGGCCGCTACAGCGAACTGCAAGCCCTGATGGCCAACAGCGGCCTGGAAATAACCCGCAAAGACACGATGGCCGCCGCCGGTTCAAACACACAAGTCCGATAACCCGATTTTTTCGTGGTGCCAGAAATCTAGGCGGGCTCCAATACACGAGCCCGAAGCGTTAGCGAGGAAGCATCAAGCCAAGCAAACACGAGCCCGAAGCGTCAGCGAGGAAGCATCAAGCCAAACAAACACGAGCCCGAAGCGTCAGCGCGGTTGGGCTCCAGCGGCTTCCTCGCTAACGCTTCGGGCTATCGTCGCAATACGAAAAATCCAAGCTAACCGACCTAACAATGCCGCATGCCCACGCAACGCCGTGGACATGGCGCCCCTAAACCTCAAAGCCTCACAGCCTCAACCCTCACGGCCTTCCCCCCATGCGTCGCCAACCTCCCGAACCGATCGAAGCCGGCGGACAAGATTCGTTTGTCGACGTGGTCACCAACCTCGTCGGCATCCTGATCGTGTTGGTGCTGATCGTCGGCGTGCGCGTGAAGCCGGCGTGGCGATTGAGCCAATCGGCCGAAGCCAGACTTGGCTCGGCGGATTCCGCCGCCAAACTGGCCGACGACGCGAAGTCGGCGGCCGAAGTCAAAGCCGCGGCCGCCAAAGCCACGGCCGCCAAAGCCGCGAAAGACGACCTTGCCAAACTGCAAGCCATCGCCGACAGCGTCGAACACGACGTGCGGCAGGTGGGCGTGCAAATCGCCGTGGTCGACCGGGAACTCGCCGCCCGGGCCCTCGAGCGGCAGCAAGTCGCCACGCTGATTGCCGCGGCCGAACACGAGATCGGCGCGCGGCGATCGAAACTCGACGGCGCGGCTCAGAAGGAAGTCGATCTCAAGCACGTGGCCGACCAGTTGGAAAGCGATGTGCAGATCAGCCAGGCCGAATTGCAGCGGGCTCGAGCCGCGCCGCCGCCGGTGGCCGAATTGCGCCACTACATGACGCCGATCAGCCGCACCGTTTTCGGCCAGGAAGTTCACTTCCGGCTCAGCGAGCATCGCATCGCCTATTTGCCGATGGACGAGTTGCTCGAGCGGGCAAAGAGCGAGCTGCGCGGCGCGGGCGGCAGCTCTCCATCCGATATTACCGACCAGGTGCACGTGGTCGGCCCCTACGGCGGCTTCAACATGGAATTCACGATGGCCATGGAGCCGGGTCCCGACCGGGGCGAATACCGGCTTTCGTTGCAGCAAGCGAATTTTCTGCCGACTCCGGGCCAGGTCGGCGAGACCACCGACGATGCTCTCCGCCCGGACTCGGAGTTTCGCCGCCGGATCAATGCCCTGGATCACCAGTTGACGACGATCACGATCTGGGTTTATCCCGAGAGTTTCCCCGATTTTCGGCGGATCAACGACGACCTCTATCGTCTCGGGTTCGCGGTGGCGGCCCGGCCGATGCCGGTGGGAATTCCGGTCGGCGTATCGAACCACGGTTCGCACTCGTCGGCGCAATAGCGGCTGAATTGGCTGCGGCCTTCGGTGTGTTTTCACGCGCGAAACGGCAAGCGAGCTTCCATGCCGTTTGGTCGTGGGCGGCGCTTGCGGTTTCGCGCGCCGGCGGGGATTATCTTGCGGCCGAATGCTGCAAAAAAAATCTCGGCGCTACGTGCAACTCGATTTGCCGTAAGTTAGAATCGAAGTTTCACGGGGCCAGCCCACCATCCTTCGCCCACCCTCCCAGCAGGAGATTCGTTCCATGCAGCGTAAGAGTGTAAAGCGCGATAATGCGCAGCGCAAGAGCGTTTCACGTCGAGAATTCGTGCAGACGACGGCCGCGGCCGGCGTCGGTTTTTGGGTTGCCGGCTCTGCGCTGGCGGATGATCTTAAGTCGAAATCAGCGAACGAGCGCGTGCAGTTCGCCTGTATCGGCGTCGGCGGCAAGGGAGACAGCGACTCGAACGACGCCCATCGCACCGGCGATATCGTCGCGATCTGCGATGTCGACGACAACACCGCCCGCAAGAAGGCCGCCGGGCTCAAGGGCGTCAAAATCTTCCACGACTTCCGCAAGATGCTCGATGAAATGGGCAAGAGCATCGACGCGGTGACCGTCAGCATTCCCGATCACAACCACGCCGCGGCTTCGCTGCTTTACATGCGGGCCGGCAAGCATTGCTTCTGCCAGAAGCCGATGACCCACTACATTTACGAAGCCGATCTGGTCGGCAAGGTGGCCGCGGAGAAGAAGGTGGCCACGCAGATGGGCAATCAAGGCACCGCCAGCGACTCGCTGCGCGAATCGGCCGCCAAGATTCGCGCCGGCGCGTGCGGCACGGTGAAGGAAGTTCACGTTTGGACCAACCGCCCGATCTGGCCGCAAGGCAAGGGCCGCCCGGCCGACGCTCCGGTGCCCAAGAATTTGCATTGGGAACAATGGATCGGTCCGGCGAAGTTCCGCCCGTATGCCAACGGCTATCATCCGTTCTCGTGGCGTGGGTTCTGGGATTTCGGCACCGGCGCCTTGGGCGACATGGCCTGCCACACGGTGAACCTGCCGTTCATGGCGCTCGACTTGTTCGATCCGATTTCGGTCGAAGCCGAAACGTCGGGCAACAACAAGGAGATGTATCCCAACTGGTCGGTCATCAAATTCGAGTTCCCCTCGTATCAAGGCCGAGCCCCGTTGAGCCTGACTTGGTACGACGGCAAGAAAATGCCCAGCAAGGAATTGTTCGCCGCGGACAAGGACATTGCCTCGGGCAAGAAACGCATCGACAGCAGCGGCTGTCTGGTCGTCGGCGATAAGGGAAGTTACTACTGCCCCGGCGACTATGGCGGGCAGGGCCACCAGGCTCTCGGCGGCGCCACCGAACCCAAGATCGAATTCCCGCATTCGCCGGGCCATTTCGACGAATGGGTGCGGGCGATCAAGGGAGGCGAGCCGGCCATGTCGAATTTCCCCAACTACGCCAGCCGCCTGACCAAGACGATTCTGTTGGGCAACCTGGCCGTCTGGGCCGGCACCAAGGTCGAATGGGATCCGAAGGCCCTCAAGGCCACGAACCTGCCCGACCTCGAGCCGATGATCCATCCGCGGTATCGCGAAGGCTATTCGCTCGAAGGCTAGTTTGCACTGGCGATTCGCAAGTTGATTTCCGAGCGCCGGCCGGCAAACCGGCCGGCGCTCGCTCTTTTTGTCACCCCGTTTTCGTGGAGTTGTTGCCGCTATGAAGCGATTGATTTTCGGCCTGGCCGCGTTGGCGATGGCGATTGGTTCGAACGGGGCATTGCAGGCCGCCGACCGGCCGGCCGATGCCGCGGCGCTAAAGAAGCTCGGCGCGAAACTCGAACGCGCCCCCGATGGCGACGTCGTGGCGGTCGATCTGACGGGCATCGCCGTGGCCGATTCCGATTTGGTTCATTTGCAGGGCCTGCCGCATCTGCACCGCTTGGTTCTCGCCGACACCGGCGTCGGCGATGCGGTGATGGAGCAGCTCGCCCCGCTCAGCGGACTGGACGATCTGAGCCTGGAAAACACGGCGATCACCGATGCCGCGATGGCCCAGCTCAAGCTGCTGCCGGGCCTGCGCGTGCTCAGCCTGCGGCGCTGTGCCGCGGTGACCGACGATGGCTTGCTGCATCTGGCCGAGCTGCCGCACCTCGAACAATTGCTGTTGCTCTACACCGCAATTTCCGACGACGGAGTCAAGCATCTCCAATCGCTCTCGCATTTGAAACTGCTCGACCTGCGCGGTTGCTCGCGCGTCGGCGACGAAGGCATCGGCTATCTCAAAGGCCTCACCAATCTCGAACGGCTCAAGCTCCGCAATGCCTCGGTCACCGATGCCGGCATCGCCGCGCTCGAGCACATGACCAAGCTGAAAACGCTGGCTCTGGAAGATACGCAAGCCACCGATGCATCGATGAAAGTCATCAAGAACATGACCGACATGGAAGAGCTCGATCTGATGCGCACCAACGTCAGCGACGAGGGCCTCGCCGATCTGGAAGGCATGACGCGCATGAAGCATCTCGAGCTGCGCAATATCGCGCTTACCGGCCCGGGCCTGGTTCATCTCAAGCCGATGACCAATTTGAAAATTCTCGACATGTCGGAAACGCCGTTGGAAGACACTGGCATGCAATACCTGCAATCGCTGACCAATTTGGAATCGCTGAACCTGTGGAATACACGCGTGACCGACGCCGGCGTCGCCTATCTGAAGCACCTCAAGAAACTTTCCAAACTCGACTTGGAAGCCACGGGCATCACCGATGCCGGCGTCAAGTCGCTGTTGGGGCTGAAGCATCTCGGCACGCTGAGCCTCAAGCAGACGCAGGTGACCGATGCCGCGGTGGACGATCTCAAGACGCTCAAGTCGCTCACCGACCTGGACCTCAGCTTCACGAAAATCAGCGACGCCAAAGCGGCGGAGCTGAAAGCGGCGCTGCCGAAAGCGAAGATCGTGCGGTAACGCTCGGGCGGTGTGCGTGGTTAGCGGCAAGGCGCTAGCCGCCGGTTTTCAGCCGCCGCGCAGCAGACGACCGGCGGCTGGCGCCTTGCCGCTAACGACACGTTGTCGCTCGTTGGAAAAACCGTTCGCATCCGCCGCGCTGCCGTTCTATAATCGCCGCAACCATCGATTCGGCGCACCGGAGCTCATCCCATCATGCATGCGATCTTGTTGGCCCTTATGGCGTTGGAGGTTGGAGCGGTGACGGATTTGTATCAGGCGCGCGACTACAAGGATGCGTCCGCCGATGTCGCGAGCCATGTCGTGGAGTATCGCCTGCTTTCGCCGGAAAAGATCGAGCCGGGAAAAAGATATCCGCTCGTGCTTTTCTTGCATGGCGCCGGCGAACGCGGCGACGACAACAAATCGCAACTGAAATATTTTCCCGAATGGATGGCCGCCCCCGCGATGCGCGCCAAATACCCATGCTTCATCCTCGCGCCGCAGTGCCCGAACAACGAAAAGTGGGTCGATGTTCCCTGGGACAAAAGCACTTCGCAGCCGCTGCCGAAAAATCCCTCGGCATCGATGCAGCACGCCATTGGCATGATGGACGAGATCATCAAGAGCGAGCCGGTCGACGAGCATCGCATTTATCTCACCGGCCTGTCGATGGGCGGCTACGGCACCTGGGACCTGGCGATGCGGATGCCGGAGCGCTTCGCGGCAATCGCCCCCTGCTGCGGCGGCGGCGATGTGACGAAGGCCGACCTGCTCGTCCATATCCCCACGTTCTGCTATCATGGCGACGCCGATCCGGCCGTGCCCGTCCAGCGCTCGCGGCAGATGATCGCCGCGATCCGGAAAGCGGGCGGGAATCCGAAATATACCGAGCTTCCCGGCGTCGGCCACGATAGTTGGACCCGCGCGTATCACGATCCCGACGGAATCGTGCCGTGGATGTTCGAACAGGTCAAAAAATAAACTGGAATCCAAACGTGCGCAAGGAGGCAGCGTCGAAATGTTGACCGAAAACCGGCTGAATGCGATCGAGCACGGCGACTGCGTCGAAAAGTTGAACTCGCTTCCCGCGGGTTGCGTCGATCTGGCATTCGCCGATCCGCCGTTCAACATCGGCTATGACTACGACGTTTACGACGACCGCAAAGCCGCACGCGATTATTTGAATTGGTCGCGCTCCTGGATTTCGGCCGTATATCGGGCACTGAAGCCCTCGGGCTCATTTTGGCTGGCGATCGGTGATGAATATGCCGCGGAGTTGAAGATTGCCAGTCAGGAGATCGGCTTCTGCTGCCGGAGTTGGGTCGTCTGGTATTACACATTCGGCGTGAACTGCAAAAACAAATTCAGCCGTTCGCACGCTCATCTGTTCTATTTCGTGAAAGACGAAGAGCAGTTTACGTTTTTGGCCGACGCGCCGGAAAACCGCATCCCCTCGGCCCGCCAATTGGTCTACGCCGATCGCCGTGCCAATCCTGCCGGGCGATTGGCCGACGACACTTGGGTGCTCCGCCCGCAAGACCTGTCCGATTGCTTCTCGTCGGCCGAAGACACGTGGTATTTTCCGCGCGTGGCCGGCACGTTCAAGGAGCGGGCCGGCTTCCACGGCTGCCAAATGCCCGAGCAGCTTTTGGGCCGCATCATTCGCCTCTGCTCCCGTTCGGGCGATCTCGTGCTCGACCCGTTTAGCGGCAGCGCGACGACGTTGGCCGTGGCCAAGAAGCTCGGCCGCAATTATCTGGGTTTCGACCTTTCGGCAGACTACGTCGCTCGCGGCACGCAGCGACTGGCAGCGATTAGGGTCGGCGATCCGCTAAACGGAGCGCCAGAGCCGACGGTGAGCGCTCCGTCGACGGCCAATGGAAAGACGCTCGATAAAAAGCTGCGGAAAGGCCGCGCGCCGGGGCAGCGCGAGATTTCGCTCTAGTGGCGATGCGGTCGCGCTTTCCGGCCTCAGATTCCTGATGTTGCGCCGAGCCGTCGATTGCTGCGGCGATCGCGGCGAGCAGCGACTGCTGCCTCTTTGTCAGCGTTTCGCTGCTGGCGGCAACAAGGGATGCCATTCGTATTGCTTCGAAGTGTACACGGGGAAGAAGCGACGCTCGAAATCCTTCGAGCGATCGCCGAACGCCACGTTGATCTGCAATTCGTCACAAGGGCAACTATACTGACACGCCACGCGATCCGACGCGGGCGACTCCGAGCACGCCCCCAGGCCGTTTTGAACGACACCGAGAAGGGAACATGTAATGCGGCTACGATGTTTCGCGACCGTGCAACTTGTTTTTTTCGCCTGCGGATTGCCTGCGTTCGCGGCGGGCTCGTTGGTGCTCGAAGCGAATATGCAAGTGCTCCACGCCAAGCTTCCCGGGACGGCGAATCGCTTCGACCACAGCAACGTGCCGGGGCAGGTGTTTTTGCCTGGCGAGCCGGTCGATATCGTCCTCCTGCTTTCCAAGCAAGCGGATCATGGGACGACGGATTTGGCCCTGGAAATCCAGGAAATCACCACTCGCGATCCCGAAAGAAAAATCGAGGGAGATAAAGGCTTCAGCGACACGGCCGGCCACGCGCCGTTAATCGCGCTGCAAGGCCGGCCTCGGCTGCACCCCTTCCAAGCGACGTTCGGCGACAAGCCGCAAGCGACCGTCGAAGTGAGCAATCTTCCGCTGCCGGAGCGATTCGGAACATACGCCCTTGTGCTGATCCGGAATGGAAAGCGGCAATTTCTCACCACCGTTTGCCGTGTTCCCAAACCCCGCGAGCATGGGACCATCATGAATACTCCGATTTTTGGCGAAGGCCAGTTCATCGATCGGCCCGATCGCAATGCGGAGCGCGCGAAAACGTATGCGCGGATGGGCGTGCGCGGCTGGCGATCGGAGTTGAGTTGGTCGGAAAATGAGCAGGGGCAATACGACTGGTCGCGCTACGACGCCCTCTTCGCAGCCGCCGAAAAGGCAGGTTGCAAGATCATGGTCACGCTGGGCGCACACCCCGATTGGACGCGGCCCTTCAAGGTGCCCACGCCCGCCGTCGGTTGGACTCCTAAAACCGGCGGTTACTCGGCCACGGGCGATTGGTTGGCCGATCCGAAGCTCTATGCGCGCTACGGCCGCTGGATCACGGCGTTTTGTCAACGTTACTGGAAAGATGGCAAGGGAGGCCTGTGGGGGATCGAAAACTACAACGAACCGTGGGAAGGGGGCGGAATCAGCGGCTGGGCACGCGACATGATCCAATATCGGGCCCTGCAAAAACTGATCGCCACTTCCACCCGAAAAGTTTCGCCCGACATCAAGCTGCTGGCGGCCTGCTCGATCATGAACACCGAGGACAAATTTTATTCCGACGGCAGCAAGGAATTCGACGCCTATGTCGACATCTTCACCGATCACTATGTCGCCCCATCGATGTGCTATGGACCTTTGGTCGCGCGGGCGCACGGCAAGCAGTCGATGGAGACAGAAACATGGTTCGTGAACTCGGAATATCTGCTGCCCCAAGCGGCCGCGCAATTCATGGCCGCCGGACAAGCGCGATTGGCGCCTTGGCATCCCAGTTCGCTTTACGACGCCTTGCCCGGCATCGACGATCCTTACGTGGCTCCCACGCCGGTCGTCGCTGCCACGGCCGCCTTCAATGCGCTGGTCACCGGCAAAGCATTCGAAAAAATCGTGTTCCGGCAACATCTTCCTTGGGTGTTCCAGTTCGGCAAAGACGACGACAACGAAGCGCTATTGGTGGTTTTCGGGCAACTGCTGACCGTGGCCGGCGAAAACCCTCGCGATCGGCCCTGGGCGCAAGTCGATTCCGCCGCCGGCGGCACCATGACGATCGACAATGCCGATGGACTACTGAAATTCTTCGATCTCGCGGGCAATCCGGCGTATGTCGGCCAGGCGTCGGTGCGATTGCCGATGAATATCTTCCCCAGCTACATCACCTGCGAAAAGGGTCCGCTGGTTGCCGCCGAACGAATCCGAACTGCCCAGATCGACGGGAAACGGCCGGTCGAAATCCTTCCGCACGATTTTTCCAAGCAGCTTGCGGCCGGCGTGCCGCTCACGGTCGAATTGCACAATTGCTTGAACCGCGCCATCGCCGGCGTATTGGCGGTGAAGACACCTCCCGGGCTCACGCTCAAAAACGCCGCGCAACGCGTGCAACTCAAAGCCGGCGAGACGGCGCCGGTGGCATTCGAGATTGCGGCAGCCACGATTTCCGCGGCAAACGCCTATCCCTGCGCGTTCGACTTCCGCAGCGATGCCGGCGCCGCGTCGTATGCTCAAACGATGAACGTGCTCGTCGTGAAGAAAGGCACGCGCATCATCGACGGCAACCTGGACGATTGGAAGGATGTTCCCGGTGTGACGGTCGTCGCCGGCAAACAGGAGGCCGAGGTTGCCGAGATGATGCGCCGTCCGTGGCTTGATCTGAAGGCCCAGAAACCGAATGGCAACTATGCGGAATTCAAGCTGGCCTGGGACGAGAAGTTTCTCTACATCGCCGCGCGCGTCAATGACCCGTCCCCGCAAATCAGCGGGCTGGCGCCGATGGCCACGCGCGACGAGAACAAATACTTCCACACATCCGCCTCCGATCGGCGCTCTCCGTACAAAGAATTTCTCAAAGCATATCCCGGGAAGAGTTTTTCCGAAGTACCGTACGTCTATTGCAATAATCCAGAAAAGCCCGCCGATCCTTCGCTGCCGGCGATCCCCTTCCGCCGCGACCGGCTCCAAATCGGACTGGATGTGACGCCGGGATGGCATGACCTGAAACCGGATACCGATCGGGTGACCGCAGGCTTCCACGCGGTGCCGGACACCGATTATGAATACGCCTTGTATGCGACCACCGATGGCAAGAGCGAGTTGTGGCGAATGTTGGCGCCGGGCGTTCCGAGGATGCACGATTGGCCCCGCCAGCCCCGCGGCCGGAAAACGACCGGCCCGGTTGCCGGAGCGAAGCATGTCGTCAAGCGCGAAGGCAATGTGTACATCTACGAAGCCGCGATCCCGCGTGAGGAATTGGGCGACTTGAAGCTCGAGGCCGGCACGACCGTCGGGATCGTGCTGCGCGCCGGGAACAACGATGGCCCTAACGTCGATTTTGGGGCCGACAAGGCCGTGACCAAAACCAACGGCCTCTCGCTTCACCCTTATTGGGAGCGAAAGCCCAGCGCCGGCGCCCGCTGGACGCTGGTCGATTAGTTTCTTCCCCCGAACTTCCCCGCAGGATGCGAGAAGGGCTCAAGCGGCCCGGATTATTCCTATCGCCACACGAGCCCGAAGCGCAAGCGAGGGAGCCCCCGACACTCATCCTCGCTAACGCTTCGGGCTAGTAGTTAATAGTTCGCGGCCTGTTGCTAACTCCTGGCGCCACGAGTCCGGATTATTCCTATCGCCACACGAGCCCGAAGCGCAAGCGAGGGAGCCACCGATACTCATCCTCGCTAACGCTTAATGCGATTGTTGCCGTCTCGATTGCGACACGTCGCTCGTCGCCGACCTGTTCGCAAGACCTTTTCTTGTGCAGCGGTTTCTGATGGAATGGTGCTGGGGGCTGCCAAGATTTGGCCCGACGAGGTTGTGCCCGGAATACTTTCGCGGCCGGGTTCGCAGGGAAACGCCGGTTCGTCTGGATTGCGGCCTAAGGGAATAATTTCAGGGACTTCTCGCGGTGTCGAATGGCTGAGCCGCTTTATCCACTTCGCTTCGAGCCGCTGTTTCGCCGCTACCTTTGGGGCGGGCGGCGGTTGAAAAGCGTGCTCGGCAAGCCGATTGGCGAAGGGGCCGACTACGCGGAAAGTTGGGAAGTGGTCGATCATGGGGCCGACCAAAGCCGCGTCGCCTTCGGGCCGCTCGCCGGAACGACGCTCGGCGAACTGGTTCGCCAGCGCGGCGAAGCGCTCTTGGGCCGGCATCATCCGCAGCCGCAGTTCCCGCTGTTGGTGAAGCTGCTCGATGCGCAGCAAAAACTGTCGGTACAGGTCCATCCGAACGATGAGCAAGCCGCCCGGCTCGATGTGCCCGATCTCGGCAAGACCGAAGCCTGGATCGTATTGGGGGCGGAACGGGGGAGCCGCATATTCGCGGGCCTCAAGCAGGGCTTCGATCGCCGAGCGCTCGAGCGCGAACTGAACCGCGGCACCTGCGAACTTTGCCTGCACCAGTTTGAGCCGAAGGTCGGCGACTGCATTTTTCTTCCCGCCGGCACCGTTCACGCTTTGGGGGCCGGATTGCTGATCGCCGAGGTGCAGCAATCGAGCGACACGACCTATCGCCTGTTCGATTGGAATCGGGTCGGCCCCGATGGCCGTCCGCGCGGGCTGCATATCGAGCAGGCCCTCGACGTGATCGATTTTGACCGTGGCCCGGTCGAACCGGTGCGCCCGGCGGCGGCGGACGAGGCCGAGGCGACGCGCCTCGTGGCGTGCGACAAGTTCGTGCTCGATCGTTTGGAAATTTCGGCAAGCCGCACGGTCGGCGAAGCAGGCCGCTGCCATATTCTGCTGTTGCTGGATGGGGAAATCATTTTGGCAGGCGATCCGAGCAGCCAGCCCTTAAAGCGGGGCGAAACGATCCTGCTGCCGGCCGCGACCGGAGCCGTCGAACTTACGCCGCTATCGCCGCAAGCATCGGTCTTGGATGTCTATCTGCCGTAAATTTCGGCGATTGCGCGGAAAACCGCGTGGTCTGGCGGGATAGGCGCAGTTCGGGCATCGCTCGGCCTAGCAATTCATATTCTTCGCTGGGCCGATCGCCCGTATAATCCGCGCTCGTCGGCCGTTTTTTTCCGACCGCCTTCGGCATTCGCCAACAGAACCGCTTTTCGACCGCGGCAACCAAACCCTCACTCCCACCTTTCCACAGATGCGCCTCTACACCGCCATTGCGTGGCTCTTGTGGATCGGGCTGTGCAGCGTTGTTTGCGCGGGATTGTTTGCCGGCTGCTATAGCGATCCCCATTTCGCCTATCCACATCTGTTCGTTCCGGGGGCGACGCCCCAGGAAAAGACGGCCTACGAGCAGAACGAGGCCCTGCGGTTCGATCCGTACCCCGATCCGACCTTGTCGCACGTCGATCCGGGCGAACGGCCGATTGGCTACGAGCAGCCGAGAGAGCCATATCCGATTCGCCCGATGCCGGCTCCGGTGATTGTAACGCCGGCACCCGGTTCGGCCGGATTGACGCCGGTCCCAGGTCCGGCGACCGTGACGGCTCCCTATCCGTCGAATGCGCCCTATCCGGCACTCTCGCCAAGCCCGTTTCCGGCGGCGTCGCCAGCGCCGTATCCCGGCGCAATGCCGACTCCCGGAGCGACGCCGAGCCTATCGCCGGTGCCGGGGCCGGCCCCGGCGCCCTACGTGATTCCGTAGCGGCTTGCCGGGCTCGATGCTGGTTTTCGCGCGGAGTTGTTTCTTGCTCCGCGGGAAATGGCTAGAATGAAATGACCCGGTATCCTTTTCCCAGGCTCTTCTTTCTCTCGGGGTGGTGCTATGTCTCGGATTCGCTACGGCGCCTCGTTGCTCGGCGTCGCTTTAATGTTTGTTTGCGGCTGCTCGGATACATCGTCGTCAGGCCAGCCCGTCGTGAAGCGGCCACCGGTGCAACACAACCATGTCGAACCGTCGCTGCAGGCCTTGGTCAAGAATCACACGCCGCCTAAAACCGTCGTGATGAACAATGGCGTCGAACCGTCGAAGCCGGTCGGCGTGCCGAGCGACAACCTTCGGCCATCGGCCGACACGTCTGCCGGCATCTCGGCCGCCGATGCCGATGATCCCGACGCGCAGGTGAATCCGGACATGTATCGCGCTCGCAAGCGGATTGCCGGCGAGATCGCGGAGGCGCTGAAGCTTCGCAAGACGCTGGTGGTGTGGATCATCGACAAGACGAACATGTCGGCCGACGTGCGGAATTGGGCGGTCGGAAGAATCTCGCGGATCACGGCCGAAGCGACGAAATTGGCGAGCGAAAGCGGCAAAGCCGCCCCGCTGGCAATGGCCATCGTGGCCTATGGCAGCAACGTCAATTTCTTGAACAACGAGCCCATCGACCCGGCCCAAGCGGAAAGCCTGGCCGGCGCGCTCCCCTCGGAATCGGAAGCGTTTCCGCAGACGTTTGCCGCGGTCGATGAAGCGGCCGACAAATTCTTGCCCTACCGCAGCCAAGGCTACGAAATGATGTTCGTAGTCGTCGCCAACAGCACGGGCAAGGATTGGGCACGGCTGGATGCGGCGATTCCCAAACTGCGCCGAAAAGCCGTGCCCGTGTTCGGGATCGGCAATGCCGTTCCGTTCTATCGCCAGTGGCACGCCGAACCGCTTGGCGGCGGGCCGCCGGCGAATCTGATCCTCGCATCGGGCGGCTTGGAATCGATCGATATGGCCTTGCCCGAAGGACAAGGCGACTCTGATTTGAACGATTCGGGCTACGGTCCGTGGGGACTGGAGCGATTGTGCCGCCAGACGCAAGGCGCGTATCTCCGCTTCCGCAACGGTTCGACCAGCGCCGGCTGGGCTTTGGAAGGAGACGGAACGATCAGCCAGGAAATGCGCCACCGCTACGCTCCCGATTATGTTTCGCCGCAGGAATATCAATCGCTGCTTTCCAGCAATCGGGCCTATCAGGCGTTGCACAATGCGGCCCAATTGCCCCGGGCCGAGCAAGTGGTCGCCTATCTGACCTCGCGATTCACCCGTCCGACCGAAAAGCAAGGAGGCGAAGCGGCGCTATCCAAAAAGGTGAGCCAGGCACAGATGAAGGCGGCGGAAAAGAGCCCCGAGGTCGATCGCATTTACGAAGCGCTGGTTGGCGGGCAAGCCGATCGCGCGAAAATCACCAGCCCGCGCTGGCAGGCCGAATTCGACCTGGCCATGGGCCGCATTCTGGCCGCCAAGGCCCGCATCGATGGCTACAACGCGCAACTTGCCGTCATCAAGCAAGGCAAAGCGTTTAAGGACCCGAAGGAGCACGACACCTGGGTGCTGCACCCATCCGACTCGATCTCCGCCGGCAGCGCGCTCGACAAGATGGCGAAGCAATCGCAGATGTATTTGAATCGCGTGATCAACGAGCATCCAGGCACGCCGTGGGCCGAAATGGCCCGCCGCGAACTCGAAATGCTCCCCGGCTGGGCCTGGACGGAAGAATGACCGGCGGCAAATGACGAATGCTCGAATGACGAATTCGCGATCCGTCAAACGGCGAATGTCAGGCCGAACCATGCGTCGGCGGCCATCACCAAGCCGAGGGTCAGGGCTGCAATAAAAATTTCGCCGAGTGCGCCGACGATGAGGGGGCGCCAGCCTTGATGCCCTAGCTCGCGAAAGTTCGTCCGCAGGCCGACTCCGGCAAAGGTGAGCAGAAACGCCCAGCGGCTCAGGTTCTCCAGGCTTTTCACCTGCGACGCTTCGAAGATCGTCCAGCCGCCCGTGAGACTTGCCGCGGCGGAGAATAGCAAGAAGCCGAGCACGAATTTTGGAAAGGCCCGCCATACGAAAAGCACTTTCGAGCCTTCGACGCGATGGCCGCCGCGGCTGGCGAAATAAAGGGCCGCTCCCAGCACGACGAAGCCGATCATGGCATTGCGCGTGGTCTTGGTGAGCACGGCGATCCGCTTCGATGCTTCGCTGCGCAGCGCGCCAGCGGCAGTGGCTTCCGCGGTGTTGTCGACCGACAAGCCGGCCCATAGGCCATAGGCCTGATCGGTCATGCCCAGTTGCCGCGAGATCAGCGGGTAGGTGAACAGGCTGATCGCCCCGAGCGCTAAGATCGCGGCGATGGCATACGATGTTTCGCGTTCGTCGGCATCGATGGCCCCTTGCGTGGCGATGATCGCCGATACGCCGCACACCGAAGAACCGACCGCCAGCAAGGCGGTCAGCTTCGGCGTGAGTTTAAAGAATCGTCCGATCAAAATCATCATGGCGATCGAAAGAAGAATCTCGATCGCCACCAACCCCAAGCTCAGCCCGCCGAGCTTCGCGACATCGCGCAGCAAGAATCGCACGCCCAGCAAGACGATGCCAAGTTTCAACCAGAATTCGTAGGTTTCGATGCCGGGCGCGAAAACCCGGAACCATCGCATGACGCCGAGGGTGTTGCCGATGACGACTCCGATCAGGATCGCCCACAGCACGTATTCGATATTTGGCAAGGCGATCTTGTGTGCGACGCCGTATTGCTTGATTGCCCCTTCGATCCATTTGCCCGCGTAGCCGATCGCAAACAGCAGCACCAGGCCCGGGATTACGGCGATGAGGCTCGGCAGCGGGCTATTGGGCCGCGAGGAGAATGTCGTTGCAGAATTTCCATGTGCCGCCGCGTTAGGATCGTTCATCGATTTCCGCCGGGTGCGTGGAACTGAACTGAAACAATTTGAAAACGGAATTGCCGAGGCCTTGTCCCCATAAGCGGAGGACGACTTTGGCTGGCGGCGGAGTTTAGCGCGCTACCAAGGGATTGGCGGCAAGATATTTGCCCGAAGCAACGCGGCAAGCGCCACCGCGATGATGACGGACCACCAGTCGAGCGAAATCCCCATTCGCGTCGCCTTCACGCTTTCGAGCTCTTCCGCATCGAACCTCTCGGAAAACGGTGACGCATTCCGCTCGGCCATACGCGGTTCCCTCACACAATTTGGGCTAAAACGATTGAAATACAAAGTCACTACGACATGGACGCAAGCGTGCTCGGCGATTCGTCATTCGTGCTTCGTCATTCTTTAGACGTTCGTGCTTGGTCGTTCGTCATTCCACTCCGGGCCATCCACAGTCCGGCGAAGATCTTGGGGTCAATCATCAGGCCCTCGGCCGTGCGATTATCGAGCCACGAATTGAGTTCCACAAGCGGAATTTCGTGGACGACGATCTCTTCGTGATCGACCCCGCCGCCGGCTTGCAGCCGCCGCAAGCCGACCGC
>DATAWG010000013.1 GCA_036267355.1 Pirellulales bacterium
GGCTTGAGTTCGAAGTTCGCTTGCGGTTTCGCGCGCCGGCTAGCGCAGGGGCACGGCAAATAGGGCGAATTGCAAGGTCACTCGCTTGCCGCGCAGCGAGACCGACAATCGCCGCTCGCCCTGCAATCGGTCGGCATTGACGATCAGCGAATCCTTCAGCCGCATCGCCAACGTCTGCGTTTCCTGCACATCGCGCCAAGCCGGCGAATCCTTGCGATCGACTTCGTAGTAGACCCATTCGCCGCGCGAGGGCAACGCCCGAATCGTCCGATCCACGAGGCTCAATCGCAAACCCTCGGCCCGGTGCTTGAATAAAATCTCGACCTGGCGGCTGCTGCCGAATTTCCAATCCAAATGGCCGGCCGAAAGCAACTCGCGGCATTCCTGTTCGCTCAACTCACCTTTGTTGACGCCGATATACCACTGCCAATCGGAATTGAACCACTTCGGCTCGAGCGTCACCTGCATGCCCATGCCGACGCCGACGAAATAGCGCTGCTCGAATTCATAATCGCGGACGGTGTTGATCAGGCGTTCGATTCGCTGCCGGATTTGCGTGAAGATGCCGGCCAAGTCGTCGTGGTCGTAGGTGGGAATATCTTCCGTGCGGCGTTTGGGTCCGAAGATCGAAAGCCGGCCCACGATGCGGCACAATTCGGTGTAGGCCACGAACGGATGGACGCCTTGGGCAAACGCCATCACCGCCAAGGTGCTGAATGCGACGTTCAACTCGGTCAACATCATGATGCGATCGAGATCGCCCGGGTCGCGCCCTTCCAGGCCGATGCCGCGATTGCTGATCTGCAAGCTGAGCACTTCGATCTTTTGGCCGATGATGTCGTAAATCGCGCGAACGATGTCGCGCCCCAGCGGCGCCCAGGCGGTGATCGAAACGACCGGGGGAATGTAGTCGGGATCGATGCGCGGAATGGCCTGTTCTTCGCTGGCTCGACGAATCTGCGCGACCGGCAAAATTTCATAGCCCGACAAATCTTGCGACGACAGCAACAAGCGCGCATTCAGCGCCCGGACCTGGATGGTTTGATCCTCGCCGCCGCGGCTTTCATCTTGCGTCGAATGCTCGGTTTCCACATACCGAGAATGATCGGTCTGGCCTGGATATCCGACATTCGCGCGGCCGATTTGCAGCTTCGGCACGGCCAGATAAACCTTGATCGTCGATTCGCGCCCAAAGGCCTCGGCCAGGTCGACTTTGCCCTGATTCGCGGGCATCAGTGTCGGCTTCAAATCGAGCCGATCGGGTTCGTTGCCCGACTCGAGGCTCACCAGCGTGCCGTCGGGCATGCGGGCCTTGAGTGAATGGATCTGAAACTGATGGTTCGCCAGCGCTTCCTTGCTGTATTCGAGCGTTGTCAGGCCGTAGTTATAGGGATGATCCCATTGCTCGGATGTTTGAACCAGCTCGGTCCAATAGCGATCCGCGGCTTGAAAATGTTGAGGGCGGAGAAAGAGCCCTTCGTACCAATGAATAGGCAAATTCCGCATGCTTGAATCGCTCGCAAAGACACGTCGGCCGGCAGGCTGGGAAAAGAAAATCCCGCGAATACAAAAATGGTAGCAGTGGCGACGGAAGTTGTAAACATGAGCGGCGGATTGGTGCAGACGAGTGCAGCGGCTAGATGGCACGATTGCACGCATTGCCAGCAACGCGCGAAACCGCAAGCAGCGGATCGTGTTGCGCGGGTGCGTGAACGCGACTCGTGCGAGCGGGATCGCCGGAGACCGCGGGCTGCCCAACTTTCTACTGTCTAGTGGATTGTTGGGCGTGCAAGCTGCTAGCAATGCTGCGCGCCGGAATTCTTTACCATAATGAGTCAATCGCAGTAACCGTTAAAGCCGATACAAGCCGCGAGACCTTCCTAGTTTTCGCCCCCGTTGAGTTGAATTTGTGGCGCGAGTCTGCCAAAACCATTGGGCGAGCATCTTGTTCGCGGCGGCAATTTGCGCTGCCGCGGCGACATGCGCTGATGCGCAAGAATTCGCACCCTTCGCTGGACCCGTAAGAACACCGATCGTCGTTGGATTGCCGGCGCCGGCGGCAGGGCCGGCGGGCGAGTTGGTCGTGCAACCGAATGTGAGCACCAACGGGCCGCTTCCGCCGGGTATTCAACCATTTCAGCAACCGAGGCTGGGTCCCGCGAATGCCGGCCCCGTTGCCGCTCCGGCGAACGCGAACGTGCCTCCCGCGGGAAGCAGCATCTTCACGCGGCAATCGCCCGGCGTCGTTCCAGCGAGCGCGTCGATGTTGCAACTGGCTCCGCCACAACTCGCGCCGCCGCAAATCGCGCCGCCGCAATCGGCGCCACCGGTGCCGCTTTCGCAGTTGCCGGATTTTCAAATCCGCGCCGCTCAAATGCCGGCGGCGCAACCGCCGTCGTCGCCGGCGCCAGCCCTGCAACCTCCGACGGCGCAAATGCTGCTTGCCCGCCAGCCCGCCCCGATGCCTCCAGGGCCAATGACTGCGGCGCCGGCCGGGCCCTCGGAAGAATTGCCGCCCGGCAGCGTGCCGGGCGCGACGGCCCCGAGCGTGCTCGATGGTCCTGGCGGCATCGCCCAACCGATTTTTGCCCAGACGCTGAGCTCGGGTTGCGGGTGCGGATGCGGCGGCGGGTGCGGCGGATCGGATGGCGATGGCCACAAAGGCACATGGTACGGCTTCGGCGATGCCAAGCCTTGTCAGGATGGCGGCGGCGGACTGGGACACGAACGCGTGATGTTCGCGCTATTCGACATGGACAGCTCGCAGCCCGAAAGCGATCTGCGCTTTCAATTCAACGCCGTTTACCATGAAAAAGATCCGGATCGGGCGGAATTCTTCTGGGCCGAGACCGGCATCCTCGGTCCGAAATTGCCCGAGCCCTTTGTCAATTGGCAATCGGTCGACACGTCGTTGGAGCTTGCTTCCGGCAAGTCGTTTTCGCTAACGACCGAAATCCCGCTGGTGCTTGTGGATCCGATCAATAATCCGAACACGGCGGGTCTGGGCGACATGTCGATCACGACCAAGACCGTGCTACTGAACGGCACCGACTGGCAGATCACGCAATATTTCCGCACGTATATGCCCACCGGCGATGCCATGAAGGGACTCGGCGACGGCCACGTTTCGCTCGAGCCGGGATTTCTGTTTCAATACAGATGGAGCCCGGAAACCTACTACCACGGCGAACTGAAATATTGGTTTCCGATCGGCGGCGATCCGGCGTTTGGCGGACAGGTGCTGCGGTATGGCTTCGGCATCAGCCACTTGCTTTATGAGAACGACACATTTGCCGCCATTCCAACGCTCGAATTCGTCGGCTGGACCGTGTTCGACGGCATGCAAACCTCGCCGCAGGGCATTCCGCAGATGATCGACACGATGGGCATTTTCAACATCGAGCCGGGAATTCGCTTCGCCAGCGACACCGGCGGCGACTTGGGCGTCATCGATTGGGGTGTGCATGCCTCGTTCGCCGTGACGCCCAACCGCTGGTACAACTCGGCGCTGATGCTCGAGATTCGGTTCTTGTTCCAGTAGCCGCTGGCATTCCGTCTCGGCGGGCCGCGAAGTGGTCGGGCACATCTTTCGGCGTTGCCTTCCGCTGTGCTCCAGGCGCGAGGGACCGAAAAATGAGCCAGAGCCCGGGGCCCCCAGTGCAGCCGCGCGAATCGCTCTAGACCGATTCGCGAAAACTGCTATTCTCCGGCTCTCATCTACGCTACCCCGTTGCGCGCGATTGCCGCGCCGGCGGTCGAGCATGTCCGGCGGAAAGGAGTCTGCCGATGAAACGGCCATTCGGGCCGCTGATTGCGATATTCGCGCTGGCCGGCTGCCAACAGCCGGGCCCCGCTGTCGATCCGTTTTTATATCGATCGACGATTCCGCCGCCGGGCACCTCGATCTCCGCGCCGCCGATGGTGACGCCGGGCCCGCAGCCCTATTACAACGTTCCGCCGGCGTCCGCTTCGCCCGCGCCCTATTCGGCTGGAACGGCTCCGCCGCTGGTGCAGCCGGCGCCGGCGGTGCCTGCGCCCGCTCCGGTGGTTCCGGCATTGCCGCCGCGAAACTTTCCGCAGCGCGGCGGCTTCGACTTCCCACAAAGCTCGATCGGCCCGCCGCCGACGAGTGGACTAAGCGCCGCTGCAAACGCTGCCTCAAGCGGCAGCACAACGGGTTCCGTCGCCGTTGCCGCCCCCCAACCTTCGGTAATCCGCATCGTCGAACCGCGGGCCCAGCAAACGCCCGCGCTCGCGACCGGTAGTTCGGCTCAAACGGTCGTTACATCCGGCATGCCAACAAATCCGGCGCCGGCCGCATCCGGCTCGGCGTCCGCGGCGGTCGCCAGCGCGCCTCCGGCGGTCCTACCGGCCTCGGCCGCGATGCCGATTCCGACAACATCGGCGGCATCCGCGATTCCGTCCGCCGTGAGCGTGAATTATCCGGGCGATCATCCCGGCCTGACCTACGGCTACGATCCCGGATATGCCGCACTTCGCGGCAAACTAGACTACTCGGTCACTGCGCGGCTGTGGCGGCTTCGCTATTTGCCCCCCGATGGTCCGATCGATGAATACGGCGGCAACGTCGTCATCGGCGATAGTCGCCAAGTAAACGGCTTCGAGCCGGGCGACTTCGTAACCGTCCAAGGCACTCTGTCGCCGCCGTCGACCACCGGCGGCTCGGCGACATACGCGGTCACGCGCATCAAGCGCCAGTAAATTCTCGCGCCGATCGACGGAATTCTGCCCTTGTCCGGCAAAGTAGCAGGCACGCTCCGTGTGCCGTCCGCACTGCTATGTGCGCACGGCGCCGCGCGGGGCGGACGGCACACGCACTGTGCCTGCTACGGTGACGGCCGTTTCCATGTCGGCGGCGTCGCAAGCGGTCTCTTCCAGCCCTGTGCCACTTGCTTTGCCAGGCAGAGGCAGTGGCACACGAAGATAGGCTCGTCTCAAAACACTTCAACATGCTGCTAAGCATCGGGCCGCATGGCGCAAGCTCACGGTTTGTCGACCCACTGCTGCAGTTGCTCGATCGTCGTTCCCTTCTTGAACGGCGTCGGACCGCCGACCAGATCGACGTCGGCCTTGGCGGGAATCTTGTCTTCCAGGCCGGTGGTCCAATAGGCCGCATTGACGATCATCCGGCGCAGCGCGGCGCTTTTGATCAGATCGTCGGCACTGCCCATCGTGGTCGTGAACACACGCCCCGTTTTTCCTTCGACGAGCGAATACGTTCGCGTCCATGCGATCGGCATCATCGGATTGTTGAGCTTGCCGGCAACGGGTTTGCCACTGGGCTTGCCGCCGTCGATCACCTCGCCGAGCAGCAGAGTTTTGCAATTTGGCAACAGCGGCAGCCGGACACCATAGACGCCGGTGCTGCCCCAGATTTCGCCGTCGGCGATGCCGCGAAGGATCGGATCGTCCGCGGCTCCCTTGGCGAACAGGCCGCGCGTGCTCGTGCTGCCATTGGGAGCATGATGCGTGATCCAGGTTTCGCCCAACACCTGCCGGCCGAAGCCGCCCTCGAAATTCGGATCCTTGTTGTCCCAACTGAATTTCTTGTAGATGCTGTGGCTATTGTGCGGATAGGCAAACGAATGCGTTCCGGTCCGCATGCCGATCGCCGGCCGGCCGGAATCGAGATAGTCGACGATGTGCTTCATCTGCTCATCGGTGGGCGTGGTGAACCGCGCGAGAATGACCAACAGATCGGCGTGGTCGAGGGCCTCGGTGCCGGGAAGATTGTTGCCCGTGTTCGGATCGATCTCGCCGGCCTTGTTCACCGTAAAGAGCACCGTGCAATCGAAGCCATGATGCGTGGCCAGGATACGGGCCAGAATCGGCAGGCCGATTTCCGGATTGTATTCGTTGGCCCCGGTGATGAAAACGATGCGTTTCCCCTTGCCCGGCCCTGCCTTGCCGGGGATCGTCAAAGATTGCTTGCCGTCTTTTTCCGGCGGCTTGATATGGTCGGCCGATGCATTTTGGGCAAGGCAAAAGCAGGCGGCCAGCGACACGGCGGCGAGCACGCGGACGAACGAACTGTGAGATTTCATCATCATGGCACCGGAGGAGGGTGGGGCGGGGTGGGAGGCGCGGCAGGATAGCCGCAGTGTAACTGGCAGCCTTCGGCAAAGAAAGCACCATGCGTGAACGGGCTGCCGACTGCCACCGCGGGCTGTTCCAGACCTGCTCAGTAGCGTGCCGCGCGCGAAAGGGCCCAGCAGCGCCTCGCCGAACTCGCCGCTCTGATATTGGGTCAGCGCAGGACCGGCTCAACCTCTAGTGGGATCGGCAGCTCCACGCGATCGACATAGCACCAGGCCCACCGCTCGCCAGGCTCGAACGACGCCATCACGGGATGGTGCGTTTGATGGAAGTGACCTGTTGCGTGGCGGCCCGGTGAACTGTCGCAACAGCCGACGTGACCACAGTGCAAACACAGCCGCAGATGAACCCACTCGGTGCCGAGTTTCAAGCACTCTTCACAACCGGCGGCATTCGGCCGAACCGGTTTCACCTCAGCCAAATGATGGCAAGCCATAGCGAACTCCAAAAGAAATCGATTTCGCTCGTGGTGGGCCGCATGGACTACTTCTGACCAGCCGCCATCGTCGCGGAATGCGGTTACGCTTTCCGAACGCCGGCGGCCATTATTCTGCCCCTTCCACGACCGGCCGTCGAGGCCGCCCGGATTCTGGTAGTGGCACCGTTTGCCGTACCACTTCGCTCGATTGCAATGGCTGGCGAGACGGTGCCGACGACCGCTACAATGCCCTGGCGGGGCGGGCTCGAGCAACGTTGGCCCGGCCGCGGCGACCGGAGCTTAATCCGGATCGTCGATTCAAGGCGTGTTGTCGCCCCAGGTAACTGGGTTGCTGCTCCGGCCGATGGCGCTAAAACCTTTGCTTCCCAAGGCGGACGCCGACGGTTCCCGTCGCCCGCTTCTTCGACCCGAGGGAGACGATGAGTGGTGAGATAGCCAGCCGGTTTCTGGCGACGCGGCGATTTACCGAGCAGATCTGTCGCCCGCTGGAAATCGAAGACTTCGTCGTGCAGGCCATGCCGGACGCCAGTCCCACGCGGTGGCACTTGGCGCATTCGACGTGGTTCTTCGAAACGTTCGTGCTCGCCCGATGGCAGGCAGGCTATCAACCGTTCTCGGCCGATTTTCAATATCTCTTCAACTCGTATTACAACAGCCTCGGCGAGCAGTTCCCCCGGAACCAGCGTGGGCTGTTGACGCGGCCGACCGTCGCGGAAGTGTTCGCCTACCGGCGGGCCGTCGACGAGCGGATGAACGAATTGCTGGCAAGCCGCGAGGATGCGGAACTGTCGCAGGTCGTCGAGCTCGGAATCCAACACGAGCAGCAGCATCAGGAATTGATTTTGACCGACCTCAAATATCTGCTTAGCTGCAACCCGCTCGCGCCCGTCTATCGAGAATCGGGCATCGAGCGGCCGGACCAGCCGGGGCAAAACGCCCGCTGGAAATCGTTTCCGGGCGGCATCGTCTCGATTGGATACGGCGGCCAAAAATTTTCCTTCGACAACGAACGACCGCGGCATCAGGTTTTGCTTCAGCCGTTCGAGCTGAGCGATCGGCTCGTCACTTGTGGCGAGTATTTGGAATTCATGAACGACGGCGGGTATCGACGGCCGGAATTCTGGCTGTCGCTCGGCTGGTCGACGAAGCGCGAGCAAGCGTGGGTGGGGCCTCTGTATTGGACGGAGCGCGACGGCCAGTGGCACGCGTTCACATTGAGCGGCATTCGGCCGGTCCGGCTGCACGAACCGGTGGTGCATGTCAGCTATTTCGAGGCCGATGCCTTTGCCCGATGGCGCGGGGCGAGGTTGCCGAGCGAAGCCGAATGGGAACACGCCGCGGCGGAATTGCCGATCGACGGAAGTTTCGCTGAAAGAGAGCATTTCCATCCCGTCGAGGGAGGCGCATTGCGCCACGGACTAGCCCAATTGTTTGGCGAGGTCTGGCAGTGGACGCAGAGTCCGTACACGCCCTATCCAGGGTATGCGCCGCCGGCCGGTGCGCTCGGCGAATACAACGGCAAGTTCATGTGCAATCAGTATGTGCTCCGCGGCGGATCGTGCGTTACGCCGGCGAGTCACATCAGGGCGACGTATCGCAATTTCTTTCCGCCCGAGGCGCGCTGGCAATTCAGCGGCATTCGCCTGGCGAGCGATTCTGCCGGTGGAGTTAAATAGTTCGATCCGCGATTTGTTGGGTGGCACTGAGTCCGATCGGAAATTTGGATGCTGCAATTTGCCGGCGTTTCGAAGGCCTATGGAGGCAAAACGGTCGTTGCGCCGTTCGATTTGACCGTGGAAACCGGCGAAGTCGCCGTGCTGCTCGGCCCGAGCGGTTGCGGAAAGACAACGATTTTGCGGATGGTGGCCGGACTTGTCGAGCCAACGGCCGGCGAGATCACGCTCGATGGTCTTAAACTCGGCAATCGAACGCTTGCTGAAGTGCGGCGTCGCCTCGGCTATGTCATTCAAGAGGGTGGACTGTTTCCACATTTAACCGCCGCCGCCAACGTCACGGTCATGGCCCGGCATGAGGGCTGGTCCAGGGTACGCAGCGCGAGGAGGCTGGCCGAGCTCGTCGAGATGACCCGATTTCCAGCCGATGCGCTCGATCGCTATCCGAACGAGCTTTCCGGTGGGCAGCGTCAGCGGCTGAGCTTGATGCGAGCGCTTTTTTTGAGCCCGCGGGTGCCATTGCTCGATGAGCCGCTGGGAGCGCTCGATCCGATGATTCGCGCCGGACTGCAGCGCGATTTGAAAGGGGTGTTCGAGCGCAGCGGCGCAACCGTGCTGCTCGTGACGCACGATCTGGTTGAGGCGAGCTGGTTTGCCGATCGGGTCTGCGTGCTCGAATCCGGACGGATCGCGCAGCAGGGCACATTCGCCGATATCGTCGAGCGGCCGGCCAGCGAATTCGTTCGCGAGTTCGTCAACTCGCAGGTGGTGGCCAGTTGAAGCACGCGGCGATTTATAAGTGGTCGGTGCTGGCCGTCGTGCTTCTGGCGGCTGGCGTTGTTCCGTTGCCGCGCCGCGGCGCGCAAGTGCGCATCGGCTCGAAGAAATTCACCGAGTCGGTAATCCTCGGCGAAACATTGCGATTGCTGGCGGCACACGACGGCCTCGACGCGGTTCATTATCGCGAATTTGGTGGCACCCGCATCGTTTTCGATGCACTCGAAGCAGGCCAGATCGATGTCTACCCGGAATATACCGGCACGATTGTCCATGAAATACTGGCTGGCAAGAATCTCGCGGACGAAGAAGCCATCGGTCGCGAGCTTCACACGCGCGGCTTGGCGATGTCGAAATCGCTTGGCTTTAGCAATACCTATGCGATTGCGCTCACCAAGAAACGTGCCGCCGAACTCGGAATCGCAAAGATTTCCGATCTGAAGCGCTATCCAGAGCTGAAGCTGGCGCTAACACACGAGTTTCTCGATCGCAGCGACGGCTGGCCGGCGCTGGCAAAGCGTTACGACTTGCCGCAACGCGATGTCGTCGGGGTCGACCACGATCTCGCGTATCCGCAACTTCTGGCAGGCGAAGTCGACGCGATCGATGTCTATTCGACCGATGCGATGATCCACCGCGGCGATCTGGCGGTGTTGAAAGACGATCTGAAATTCTTTCCGCGATACGATGCGGTGTGGCTCTATCGTCTGGAAGCGGTCGATCGCTACCCTCGCTTGCTCGCGGCGATTCGCCAACTCGAAGGTGCAATCTCGGAACCGACCATGCGAAAGCTAAACGATTCGGTCGAATCGCGCGAGCGGTCGGAATCGCAGGCTGCCGCCGATTTTCTGCGCACGAAGCTCGGAGTGAACGCCGAGGCGGAGCGAACTTCGTGGGCAACGATGGTTCTGACCCGCGTCGGCGAGCATCTCGATCTGGTGCGCCGCTCGCTGCTGCCGGCGATCGTGGCGGGAATCGCGCTGGGCATCTTCTGCCAGCGGCGTCGACGAATTGGCAGCGTGGTCTTGGCGGCGGTGGGACTTCTGCAAACGATTCCGTCGCTGGCGCTACTGGTGCTGTTGTTGCCGGTCGTGGCGGCGCTCGGATATGCGAGCATCGGCGAGGGATCGGTCACGGCGGTGATCGCGCTGTTTGCCTACTGCCTGCTTCCCATCGTGCGGAACACGTTCACGGGGCTCGACGGCATTCCCCGCGGGACCGTCGAATCGGCGACGGTATTAGGGCTCGGCCCGCCGTCGAAGCTGGCCGAAATTGAATTGCCGATCGCGCTGCCGACCATCCTCGCCGGAATTCGCACGGCCGCCGTGCAAAACGTCGGCTTCGCGACCCTCGGCGCGATCATCGGCGCGGGGGGCCTCGGCCAGCCGATTTTAAGCGGCATTCGGCTCAACGATGTGCCGTTGATCTTATCCGGGGCCATACCCGCGGCCTTGCTCGCGCTTGTATTGCAGTTCGCGATCGACGGCTTGGAATGGGCCGTGGTGCCGCGGGGGCTTAGAGGAGATTCATTGCGGTGACATCCTGTGAACAATCCGCACCCAAGCCGGCGAGCCGTATCCGGCGCGCAGTGCTCCGCTACTCGATTGCCAGGTGCAGCACCGCGAAATTCCGCGGGCGATCGATCCATTCGCGGTGCAACACCAATCCGGTCGGAGCGGCCATCGCGGCAAACTCCTCAACCGAGTATTTGTGTGAATATTCCGTGCGAATCGCTTCTCCGCATTTGAAATCAAAGCTGCGGCCGGCGACGATCACACGCTGGTCGCAGCGGCTGACCAGGTCGATTTCCACGCGGCCAAGCTCGGCATTGTAGACCGCGCGGTGCTGAAATTGATCGAGGCAGAAATTGCCGTCGAGCTCGCGATTGATTCGTTGCAGAAGATTGAGATTGAACTGGGCGGTGATGCCGAGCGCGTCGTTATACGCGGCTTCGATTTTCGCGGGATCCTTCTTGAGATCGATGCCGATCAATAGTCCGCCCCCCGTGCCGCACATGTTCGCGACCGCGCGCAGCAGTTCGACGGCCCGATCCGGCATGAAATTGCCGATGGTCGAACCGGGAAAATAAACTGCCGCATGCGACGTCCTGCGGCGCGGCGTGGGAAGTTCGAACGAAGCGGTAAAGTCGGCGCACACCGGCAGAATCTCGATGCGCGGATAATCGGTGGTCAGTTCCGCGGCCGTTTGCTCCAATTGTTCGCCGGAGATGTCCACCGGCACATAGGCCACCGGCTCCGACAGCGCGTCGAGCAAATAGCGTGTTTTTACGCTGCTGCCGCTGCCGTATTCGATCAACATCGCGCCGGAGCCGATTTGTTCGCCCATCTCCGACGCTGATTCGTGCATAATTGCCAGTTCGGAACGGGTCAAATAGTATTCGTCGAGAACGCAGATTCGCTCAAAGAGCGCCGATCCTCTTTGGTCGTAAAAGTATTTGCACGGAAGCTCTTTGGCGGGCGCATCGAGCCCCGCGACCACGTCGCGCAAGAACTCGGGGTGGGCACGAAACGCTCGCCCCGCAAGCGTGGGGGATGGCGGCATCTTTCGAATCCTTCCCTTAGGCGTTTGGTGGGGAACGGCTGGCAACAAATTCGAGGGGGGGCAACCCATGCTAGCAAAGTGCATGCCAACGGCGGCAATCGATTCGTCGTCGGTTCGATTTTCAGTGCGGTGCCGGCGATCGCCGTCTTCGCTTGGAGCGATGCGATTGAGCCCCCTGCGCTCGGCTTTCAGCCACGACGGCGAAGCGGCCGCTCTATGTTCGGCCGTCGCTTGTGGCTAGAATTTGGGTCTGACTTTGCGGCAATGGAACCGCGGCAACGGATTGCGGAGGAGCGACCATGGAATGGGGTTGGCCGGACATCGCCCTGCTTTTCGCCGCGGCGTATATCGCGGTGACGACGCTCGTCCGGCTCATGACACGGCGGCGAAATAAGTTGCTCGACGATCTGAGCGGCGACGTGCAGCAGCACAAACGCAAAGCCGGCTAAGGGATCGGCAACACCGCAGGCCTTCGGTCCGCGCGGATCAAAAGTGCCGTTGCCGAAGGTCCCTCTTTCCCTTGCGGGAGCGGGGCGGGGTGAGGGGTTCGAAAAACGGGAGTTATCCTTCGGCCGCTAAAATGTTCGCATGACCAAAAAACTCTATATCGAAACCGTCGGCTGCCAGATGAACGTGCTCGATAGCGAACTCGTCGTGGCGGCGCTGCGCAAAGACGGTTACGAATTGGTCGATCATCCCTCAAGGGCCGACGCCATCCTGTTCAACACGTGCAGCGTCCGCCAACACGCGGAAGATAAAATCTATAGCGCGCTCGGCCGGCTGCGTAATGCCAAGCAGCAGCATCCCGAGCGAATCATCGGCGTGCTTGGATGCATGGCCCAGAAAGATCAACGATTGATCTTCGAGCGGGCTCCGTTTGTCGATCTCGTGGTTGGGCCCGGGCAACTGCACCAGATTCCGCGATTGCTGGCCGAGATCTCCGCCGGCAGCGGGCCGCGAATAGAAGTCAGCCTCGACCGCAAGACCGGCAATCGCGACGAAATCGAGCGCAGCTTCGAAAGTTACGATCCCGATCGCGATCCGGCGATGCGCCCGTCGCCGTATCAGGCGTTTGTCCGCATCCAGATCGGTTGCGATAAATTTTGCACCTACTGCATCGTTCCCACGGTTCGCGGACCGGAACAGGGGCGCGATCCGCGGCACATCTTGGCCGAGGCCCAAAAATTGGCCGACGAAGGTTGCCGCGAAATCACCCTGCTTGGGCAAACCGTAAACAGCTACCGCCACACCGACGGCGGCCGCACCACGCGACTGGCCGAATTGCTCTACCAACTGCACGACATTCCGGGTCTCGCTCGGTTGAAATTCGTCACGAATTATCCGAAGGACATGACCGACGATCTGCTGGCCGCGGTGCGCGATTTGCCGAAGTGCTCGCCCTATTTGCACGTGCCGGCGCAGAGCGGCTCGAACAGCGTGCTGCGGCGAATGAAGCGTGGCTACACGGTCGAAGAATATCGCGAAATGCTCGCTCGCGTTCGGGCGACCGTGCCAGGCTCGGCGGTCACCAGCGATTTTATCGTCGGCTTCTGCGGCGAAACGGAGGCCGATTTCGAGCAAACGGTCGAATTGGTCCGTGAGTCGCGATTCAAGAACAGCTTCGTATTCAAATACAGCCCGCGCCCCGGCACGAAAGGGGCCGACTTATATGCCGATGATGTTCCGGAAGACGTGAAGCGCCGGCGGAACAACGATCTCCTCGCCCTCCAAGACCGGATCAGCGAAGAAGACAATTCCGCGCTGATCGGCCGCGAAGTGGAAGTCTTGGTCGAAGGGCCCAGCAAGCTGAGCCGAAAACAGGCCCGGCTGGCGGCAGATCGCTCGACCGGGAGCGCGGCGGCAGAAGGACTGCAAACGATTTCGGAAAGCGGGCTGGCGCCGGCTCCGTTGCAATTGACCGGCCGCACCCGCTGCGACCGGATCGTCGTGTTCGACGGCAATCCCCGGCAGATCGGCCAGTTGCTGAAAGTCGCGGTCTACGATGCCGACGCGTTCACGTTGTTCGCCGCGGTGGTGACACATCATCTCGGCCCCGAAGTTTATCAGCTGGCGTGACGCCAACGCAGAAGCCCAGGGAAGGCCAGCGACACGCCGCCCAGTGGCAAACGCTCTCCGGGCCTTCCCTGGGCTTAGGCACGCACGCAATGATTTACGTGCGAAACCGCAAGCGATGGTAACACGCGTTCGTTCCATCGAACCCCGATCGCATGCCGCCCGATCCTGCGCTTCAAATCTTGCTCGAAGACAATCATCTGCTGGTGGTCAACAAGCCGGCGGGGATGGCGACCATGGGCGTCGCCGCCGGTGAGCCGAGCGTTCTCGCATCGGCTCGGCAATACATCAAGCATCGCTATGCCAAGCCCGGGAATGTGTATCTGGGCGTCGTCAGCCGATTGGATGCGCCGGTGTCGGGCGTGCTGTTGTTTGCTCGCACCTCGAAGGCTGCCGCCCGGCTGAGCGAGCAATTTCGCAGCCGCTCGGTCGAAAAGACCTACTGGGCGATTGTCGATGGCGACAATTTTCCGCCGACCGGGCAACTCGAGGATCGATTAGTTAAAGACGAGCCGCAGCGGCGAATGCGCCGCGTCGATCCAGACGATTCCGACGGCTTGTCGGCCACGCTCGAATTCCGCCGGCTGCGCCGGCTATCCGCGGGATGGTTGGTCGAAATCGTGCCGCACACGGGGCGGAAGCACCAAATCCGCGTCCAATTCGCCGACCGCGGCTGGCCAATCCTCGGCGATGCCAAATATGGCTCGACTCTCCGTTTTCCCGCCGGGATCGCGTTGCATTCCCGCCGGCTGGCGTTCGACCATCCGATCTCGAAGAAGCGGATCGAGCTTACTGCCGCCGTTCCCGCCGCGTGGACGAAATACGGCGTCGCTCGAGATTCGCCCTGAGCGGCAATCGAAAGCCCGCAGCGCGAGCAAGGAAGATCGCCTGTCGGTCCTTCGTCCCTCGATTATGCGGCCGCACGGTTTCGCCGAAATCGCGAACCGATTCGGCCCCAAGCTCGTCCAAAGCTTGGCGCATCCCGCGCCGGTGAACTATCGTGGATGGATTGACCGCGTGTCCGCCATCGGCGAGCGATACGCCGGTTGTTGCCTTTTTCTTTCCAGCGGGTCTGCGATGTATCCACCGGGTCGGGTCCATTTCGGTGAATGCGCGCTGGCCAGCGGCTTGGTCACGACTGCCGACATCGAACAAGCCCGGGCCGAGCTGCGCGCTGCGGGAATCGGAAGTGCCGTTTCGCCGGCAACCGAAATAGCACCGGCCGAAAAAGTGCCCGTCGAGAAAGCGGCCGACCAGGGGAGCTCGATCGGCAACAGCGGCGCTGAGAAAGCTGCCGGAAAAAGTTCGATCGGAAAGGACTCTGCCGAGGTCGGCATCGGTGATCGGCAATTGGCCGACAAACTGATCGAGATGGGACGGCTCAATTCATATCAAGCCGATCAATTGCTCAATGGCCGCACCAAGCTCAGTCTTGGCCCCTATCGCATTCTCGATTCGATCGCCCAAGGCGGGATGGGGCAAGTGTTCAAGGCCGAGCATTCGATGATGGGGCGGGTCGTCGCGGTGAAGGTGTTGCCGCGCAGCAAGTCGACCCCCGAGGCCATCAAAAGCTTCACACGCGAAATCCGCGTGCAAGCCAAGCTCGACCACGAAAACCTGGTGCGCGCCTTCGACGCCGGCCACGACGGCAACGTGTACTTCCTCGTCACCGAATACATCCCCGGAACCGATCTGCGGCGCTACGTTCGCAACCGCGGCAAACTGAACATGCACGAAGCGGCGACGATCATCTCCCAAGCCGCCGCCGGACTGCAACATGCCCACGAGCTGGGGCTGATCCATCGCGATGTGAAGCCGGGCAATATCCTTGTTACCCCCGATGGGCAAAGCAAACTCTCCGATCTCGGCTTGGCCGGTTGGCTCAACGACGGCGAAGACAGCCTGCACCCGGGCAAGACCGTTGGCACGGCCGATTATCTGCCTCCCGAACAGATCATGTCGCCCGGGGCCATCACGCCGGCCGGCGACATCTATTCCCTCGGCTGCACGCTGTATTACGCCGTCACGGGCAAGGTGCCCTACCCGGGCGGCACGACCCGCGAAAAGGCCCATCGCCATTGCACCGATACGGCCTTGCATCCGCGAATCTTCAACCCCACGCTTAGCGATCCGTTTGTCGAAGTGCTCGCGGCGATGATGGAGCGCGATCCGAAGGAGCGGATTCAATCGGCCCAAGAAGTGATCCGGCGATTGCGCCCCTGGGCCGGCGATGCCGTGCCGGCGCCCGACGAACCGGACGAAACGGCGGGCGTTCCGCCGCGGCCGAATTCGCCCTTGCCGATCGCCGAGGAACTCGAAGACACGGCGGCAAATTTCGTCGATCCGATCCTGATTACCGAAGCCGACGCTCCGAGCCAAGCATCGCAGCGAACCGATCCGGTCGCGTCGGCCGAACAAGAAACGCTGCCGGAAGTCGTGTTGCACCGTCTGACCCGGCTCGGCGCACGGGTGCGGAGCCAATTGGGCGAAACGTCGCAAGAGGTTTCGGCCTTGGTTTTGGCGTTGGCTATTTTGGCGCCGATTGCCCTGGTGGGCGTGATTTGGTTGATCGTCGTGCTGCTAAAAAGCCTCGGCGGCTAGAGCCGACCGGCCGTTGCCGGGCGGCCATCCTGCGGCCGGTCTATTTCGGCTGCCCCGTCGGCAGCGGCACGTTGCGAAATACGTACTGCACATTGCGCGAATCGCGCACGCGCGGATATGCCAGCCGCAACGCTTTCGGTGCGTTGTGCGAAAAATCGCCGCCAAACGTCAGCCGCATCTGCGCGCCGCCTTCCGTCATTCCGCTGGATTGGTTGTGCAAATGCATCGCCTGTCCCGCCGCATCCAAAAGCTCAACCTTGTATTCTTCGAACAACACTTCTTGCGGCTCGGGCATCGGGCCGTCGCGGGCAACCAGCAACGTGATTTCCATTCGATTGTCGTCGTGTCGCTCGACACGTTCGATCGTGGCTTCGATATCGTCCTGCCGATGCGCTGTGCGCGAAGTGAGATCGTCGATCGCGAGCGTCGCCGGCTCGCCGACGGCGATCATCGCCCATTGCACGACGAGCCGGTCGAGCCGCCCGGCCGCGATCGGCGGCGGATTCAGCTTGAGCCGCGCCGTCAGTTGCCGCTCGGCGTGCCCCAAAACGTTCCAGCTATTGGCGCCGATCGCGGGCGAGGTGACATGCGCGCCGGTGTCGGTCGTGGCTTCGACCAATTCCGGCATCCCGCGGGCCGCGACTGGTTGAAACCGGTCTTCCCAGCGCAGGTTCAATTCCATCTCGAAGGAGTTCGACTGCTCGGCATGCCGATCGGAGAAGTGCAATTTCTCGCTGAAGCTGCGAGTCGCTTCCGTGATTTGCGCTCGCAAGGGCCCCGCGTAGGCGGTCGGAAATTGTCCGGGCGAGCCGGCGATGATCGCGGCACCGCGATGCTCCAATTGAAAATCGCTGCGCACTTGGTTGCCGGTTTGCCGGCAAATGTCGTCAACGACCGGCCAGAACTCGCCGGCCGGATAATCGAGATCGACCTTGGCTTCGTGAAACGAACCGTAAGGAGCGCCGAGCGCCAGATGATTGCCGGATTGCTCGGCAACCGTGGCGAACACTTGCGAAGCCGGCTGGCCGCGGCTGGTGCAGGAAACGCGGCCGGGGAGCCAAAGATCGTCGGCCCGAAACCGCTTCAGCAATTCGGTTGCCCGCAGGCGGATTTCGGCATCGCCCGAATGTGCGGCCGCTTCAAGAGCCCCGCGGCATTCGGGGCCGAGTTTAGCCAAGGCCTCGCCCGCTTCCGCGCGATCGCGATACGACTCCGAGCCGAGACCGCGAACGAGCCCTGCGATGCGGATTTCGCCGTCGTTCGGCGAAGATTGGGCCCGGGCCGATGGCGCGGCCACGAGGAAAAGAATACCCGCCGCGGGGAGAATTGCCTCGGCAGCGAAAGAACGAAATCGCATCGATTGCCCGGGGGTTGTATCCCGCGCCGCCGGTTGCTAGAACCAACTCGCGATGGCTCGATCGGCGCTGTGGCGCGGCGGCTCTCCATGTGCCGTGAGTCGGCGAGGCAAAAACCGCGGAACATTAGCCCCCCTCGCAAACCACGTCAATATAAAATGGGGGGAATTGCCACCCAAAAGGCTCAAGCCCAGGGAAGGCTCCCGCCGTTTTCACCACTCGCTACCCGCTCTCCAAGCCTTCCCTGGGCGTTGCGAAATCCTCAACAGGCACCTCATCCGCGTGGACATCGACTGCCTCAGCGCCGGAATCCTCGTCGCCGACCATCTCTGTGCGCCGCTTCCGCGCCTCCCCCGCTCCGGCGAACTCGTGATCTCCGCTCGGCTGCCCTTGGCGATCGGCGGATGCGCCGCGAATGTGGCCATCGATCTGACACGCGTCGGCGTCCGCACGGCTGTTGCCGGCTGCGTCGGCCGCGATCCGTTCGGGCGGTTCATCATCGACACGCTCGCGGCCCACGGCATCGATCCATCGGCAATCCGCACAATGGAGGGCGTTGAAACATCCGGGTCGCTGATCATTAATGTCATCGGCGACGACCGCCGGTTCATCCACTGCCCCGGCGCCAATGCGGTGCTGCAGGCCGCCGATATTTCGATCGAGCAAATTCGCCGGGCCAAAGTCTTTTATATCGGCGGATATCTGTTGATGCCGGCGCTCGAACGGCCGGATGGCCTTGCGGCGCTGTTCCGCGAGGCTCGTCGCTCGGGCGTCGTTACGGTGCTGGATGTCGTGGTGCCCGATGTCGTCGTGCCCGGCGGCGGCGACCATTGGAGCCGATTGGCTCCCGTGCTGGCGGAAACCGACGTCTTTCTGCCGAACGACGACGAGGCAAAGCTAATCACCGGCCTCGACGATCCGCTAGCCCAGGCCGAGCGATTTCGCGCCGCCGGCGCGCGCACGGTCGTAATCACGCAGGGCTTGCATGGCGCAACGCTTGTGGCCGACAAACTCCGATTGCGCTCCGGTGTCTATCCAACCGAGTTCGTCGGCGCCACCGGTTCCGGCGACGCCTTCGACGCGGGCTATATCGTCGGCTTGCTCGCCGGCTGCGATCCGCTGGGCTGCCTGAAATGGGGCGCCGCGCTTGGCGCCAGTTGCGTCCGTTCGCTAAGCGCCACGGAAAGCGTTTTCAACCGCGGCGAGGCCGAAGATTTCATGAAATGGCACGATTTGCCCATCGCCGTTTTGTGAGAACCTTGCGCCGTGTCGTTTGTCATGGACCATTTCATCCGCGTTGCAATCGGTTCGTAAATTGATTCCGAACGCTGTGCTCACAAACGCTCAAAGGGGCCGGTCGTGCTTAGCACGAGGGCGACTAACCGCGTGCGTGTGCTAACCTCTAACCCTCATCCTTGCTGGCGCTGCGGGCTCGCATCCCCTCCCGGCTGCAACTCCCGAGGCGTATACTGCTGCCTCCGGACCACATCCACCAACCCAATCCATCACGCCCATGACACGCGTTGCCATTCTCGGCGCTACCGGTTACACCGCGCTGGAACTGATCAAGCTGCTGTTGCGGCATCCCGAAGTGGAAATCACCACGCTCACCAGCCGGCAGGAAGGAACTCCGCACATCGCGTCGGTCCATCCCTCCCTCACCGGCCGGATCGATTTGCCGCTGGAAGATTTGGGGGCCGTGGCCGTGGCGTCGCGGGCCGACTGTGTGTTCAGTTGCCTGCCGCACGGGGCGTCGGCCACAGTCGTTCCGCAATTGCTTTCCGCCGGCGCTCGGGTCGTCGATTTCAGCGCCGACTACCGGCTCGACAGCGCGGCCGATTATGCCGAGTGGTATGGCATCAAGCATCCCGATCCAGAGCGCGTCGGCAAGGTTGTCTACGGCCTGCCCGAGCTGTTTCGCGATTCTATCGGGAGCGCCCAATTGGTTGCCAATCCGGGCTGCTATCCGACGTCGGCAATTCTGGCCCTCGTGCCGTTGCTCAAAGCCGGGCTGGTCGAGCCGGATGACATCATCCTCGATTCGAAAAGCGGCGTCAGCGGCGCCGGCCGAACGCCAAAACTGACGAGCCATTTTCCCGAGTGCAACGAAAGCATCTCGGCCTACAGCGTCGGCCGGCATCGCCACATGCCCGAGATCGACCAGATCGTTCGCCGCGGCAGCGGAAAAGAAGTGACGGTGATTTTCACGCCGCATCTCGTGCCGATGGACCGCGGCATTCTCACCACAGCCTATTCCCGCCCGATCGGCGAGGCGAGCGAAGAACGGCTCTTCGAAGCGTTCCGCGATTTCTACGCGGAAGAGCCGTTCGTGCGCGTGGTGAGCCATTTGCCCGGCTCGAAAGACACCTCGGACACGAATTTCTGCGACATCACCGTGCGCGTCGTCCGCGGCCGAGTGCTGACGATCAGTTGCCTCGACAATTTGATCAAGGGCGCCGCCGGCGCAGCGGTGCAGAATTTCAATCTGATGTATGGTTACCCGGAAACGACGGCCCTAATGTAGCTAACGTACTGGCACGCTCCCTGTGCCGTCTGCCCCGCTCGTGCGCCATGCACTGCGTAGCGCAGACGGCACACGAAGCGTGCCTGCTACGTTGGTTGCGGCTTCGCCGCAGCACCCTCTCCCCTTGCGGGACGACCACCGAACAAAAAGGCCTCTCCGATGTCGATTCGCGTGCCGGAAGGGTTTCGCCTGGCGGGAATGCATTGCGGGTTGAAGCGCAATAAGACGCGCGAAGATTTGACATTGGTCGTGTCCGATCTTCCCGCGGCGGCCGCCGGCGTTTACACCAGCAATCTCGTGTTCGCCGCGCCGGTGGAACTCGATCGCTCGCGAACGCCCGGCAGCGGTTTCCGAGCCGTCGCGATCAACTCCGGCAACGCCAACGCTTGCACCGGCGAGCGCGGCCTCGCCGACGCGCGCGAAATGGCCCGATTGGCAGCAGCCACGTGCGGCGCCGGGGCCGAGCAAGCGCTCGTGATGTCGACCGGCATCATCGGCGAGTTCCTGCCGATCGAAAAAATCCGCGCCGGACTGGCGACCATCGCGGGGCAGCTAGGCCGCGATGAAGACTCGCTCGTGGCCGCGGCCCGTGGAATGATGACGACCGATACGGTTCACAAACTATCCGGCCGCAGCATTGCATTGTCCGGCCGCACGATCCATCTTGCCGGGATGTGCAAGGGAGCGGCGATGATCGCCCCGCGGATGGGCACGATGCTGGGCCTGGTGCTCACCGATGCCCCGCTCTCGCCCGCGGCCGCCCAACAATCGCTCTCGGCCGTGATCGACGACACATTCAATTGCATCAGCATCGACGGCCACATGAGCACGAACGACACCGTGCTCCTTTTGGCCAACGGCGCCGCGGGCGGCGCACCGCTGGAAGGAGCCGATCTGGCCGCTTTTCAAACCGCCTTGCACGAGGTGTGCGGCGAATTGGCCCGCGCAATTCCCGCCGACGGCGAAGGGGCAAAGCATTTGGTGACCATCGATGTCACGGGCTGTGCCACGCGGGAATCCGCGCGCCAAATCGCCCGCACCGTGGCCGACAGCGCACTTGTCAAAACGGCAATCGCCGGTGCAGACCCGAATTGGGGGCGCATCGTATCGGCAGCCGGTTATGCCGGCGTGCCGTTCGATCCAACCAAGGTCGAGCTGCACGTCAACGGCTTCTTGCTCTACCAACATGCCGCGCCGACATCCTTCGACGCCGCCGCCGTTTCCGCCTCGATGCGCGATCATCGAGACACCCAGATCGTGCTGAATTTTTCCGAAGGAAGCGAGCGAATCCATTTCTGGACCACCGATCTGACGGAAGAATACGTGCGGCTCAACGCCGATTATCACACGTAGGACCATCTGCCGGTTGACGCCGATGCCGGTCCCAATTATGGTGGGAAGCGGCGGGGGCTTTTCCATTTGTTTCGAGGATTTCGCTGATGCTACGATTGCGTTGCGGGGTATTGATTGCGTCGATCGTCGGTTTTTGGTCGCTCGGGACAAATGCGAAGGCTGACTTTATCGTCAACGGCGACTTCTCGTCGCCAACCACCGATTTCTGGACCGGGTTCAATGCTGGAGACAACACCGACATTCCCGGTTGGACCGTCGACACTTCGCCAGGCGGCGGCGTCCAAGTGCTCGCGGCAAACGTCAGCGGCCCCGGTAATGGCTATGGCTTCCCGACAGTGCCGGTAGCCGGCGAGCAGGGATTGCAACTTCTGAATGACAGCCTTGGCGGCCTGACACAAACCATCACCGGCCTAACGCCCGGCGATTACACGATCGACTTCTACATCGGCGCGCGAAACGCCGGCGATTCTTCCGTCAGCCTGTTTCTTGATGGCAGCGCGACTCCGATCGGAACCTACACCGCTGTCGGCGACGGCAATTCCGGGTCGTATCTCCCTGAATCGCTGACCTATGACGAGACAGGCACGTCGCTCACGCTCGATTTCCAAGGCGTCTCGGGAACGCCCATGTTGCAGAACGTCTCAGTCACCCCAGCCTCTGTCCCCGAACCCGCCTCGCTCCTCCTGTTCAGCCTCGGCGCGATCGGTGTCGGTTTCGCCACATGCCGGCGCCGCGGCTAATTGGCCGCCCCGTGTTTCGAACTCTCTCATCGCGTCGCAAGCGACCGTGGTGAACGCCGACGAATCCTTCGGCATTCCGTCATTCGTGCTTCGTCATTCTTTCGACATGCGACATTAGAAATCGTCATTGCCCCGATTTTCTGTTGGAATTCGAGCCACGCTTTGTGGCATGCTACTCGCAGACGACTCGGCTCGAGGCACTTGAGACGGACGACGCGGGAGAAGGCCACAGGCGACAGGCTACAGGACGAAGCATGTCCGCCTCCGGCGGACGTGCCCTGCTTACCTGAAGCCTGTAGCCTCTTCCGCACCACGCGGCGCCGGCGGCTGGTTCTTGTCC